>NZ_JAHQVH010000103.1:0-861 GCF_019052435.1 Bacteroides sp. MSK.20.12
GGCTCAGTCTGAAACCTTGGGGGATTGCGTTAAAATTCTTATTTTTGCATCATGAAAACATCCTCTTCCCAAACGATTGATCCTGTTGCTTCTTTAAGCTTGTTCTTGCCTTCAGGAATCCTTGATTACTTTACCCTAGTCAATCATGTTTCTCAGGATACTTGCTTTATTCTTTATTTAGAGGAGAAAGCCACTATTCCTTCTGAGTACTCAGATCTACATCTTCACTCAAAAGGTTTCCTCCCTGAGATTGAAGTTCAGGACTTCCCTATCCGTGGTAAAGCCGTTTATTTACGTATCAAGCGTCGTCGCTGGGAAGATCCCTCCACTGGGCAGACATATAGTCGTGACTGGAGTTTGGTAGCCACCGGTACTCGCATAACCGCTGAGTTCGGTGCTTTTTTAAAAGAATTACTTAGATAATCACGCCGTTAGCTGCCAAAGTGTAGCAGAGCATTACTGTATGGATGGCAAACAGCTTCAAAGCCAATATAAAGATCACCTGAGTGACTTCCAGAATTGGGATCAGAGAGCACATGCCCAAGAGTATATCCTTTATCCAAAGAATATGGGTTATCGCCTATGTATTGACGAAACGGCTTTGAGCAAGGGAGATCTTTATACCATCTTAATAAATAGAGATAAGCGAGGTAGGAAAGGTTCTATGATAGCTGTAATTCAGGGCACTAAAGCCGATGATATCATTGCGGTACTTACAAAGATGCCACAGGAGCTGCGTAATCAAGTCAAAGAAATTACACTGGATATGGCAGGGAGCATGCAAAAGATTGCGAAAACGTGCTTTCCACGTGCCATGCAGGTGATTGATAGGTTTCATGTACAAAAACTTGTATACGAAGC
>NZ_JAHQVH010000019.1:0-103155 GCF_019052435.1 Bacteroides sp. MSK.20.12
CTTAATGATGTGGTGTCTTTAAAGTTACTAAAAAGCAAACATATCTACAACTTTTAATAGGATTAAGAAAGAAGAAGACAGTTGAAATAAAAAAGAGATTACCACCAAATTTGACGAAGAACCAGATTTTTCAATTTTATTTCTCATATTCTCATAGATTTCAGATAAAGCACATATAATCAAAGAAGTACATTATGAGAAACGTTTTTGAAATAGGTATTTCTCATACTATCCTCATCGATTTTCTTCAAAAAGCCGCTATTTCTCATACTCTATCAGGGTATTTCTCATAGTCAGACACAACTATTCTCCTGTTTATCCGCCAAGCTTATCTTAGAAAACAGCTAGCTATTTCTTTCATGAAAACAACTAGTTAATTACTTGTTTTTCACCTAATAATGTCGTATCTTTGAAAGAGCATCCCAATCGTTCCACTACAGTGCACAGGCCTGTTCACTACAGTAAAAAGTTCTGTCTACTAGAGTGAAAAGAACCGTTCACTCTAGTGGAACAATCAGGATGGCGGTTAAATAATAAAAGAATAAAAGCGAGATACACTAAGAGTATCAATACATAACATATAAACAACCATTAAATTAAAACAAAGATGGCAATACAATTCGAGTTTTATAAGAATCCCCAACCGGAAAAAGAAGGAGAAGAACCTAGTTACCACCCACGGGTGGTTAATTTTCAACATGTGACCACTCAAAAGCTGGCAAGAGAAATCCACATGGCAACTACTTTCGGGAAAGCAGAAGTAGAAGCCATGTTAATGGAATTGAGCAGATGCATGGGCAACCATCTGTGCGAGGGAGAACGAGTACATCTGGATGGAATCGGCTATTTCCAGATTACATTGCAAGCTACCGAGCCCGTGCACTCGCTTACCACTCGTGCTGACAGAGTGAAACTTAAGTCCATTAACTTCCAAGCTGATAGAGATTTAAAAGGTTTGTGCATGAGCACTCATCTACGACGTTCAAAATACAAGCCACATTCCGCTTCTCTTTCTGAAGAAGAGATCGACAAGAAACTTACTGCCTATTTTGCAACTCATCCTGTATTAACCCGTAGTAATATGCAGTCGCTCTGCTGTTTCACTCAAAGTATGGCCAGTAGGCAAATCCGTCGCCTAAAGGCAAAAGGCAACTTACAGAATATAGGTAAGCCCACACAGCCTATTTATATACCAACACCGGGCCATTATGAGAAATGAGTTCAACAGGTATGAGAAATAAGCCAAATCAAGGTCTATTTGCGAATAAAACTATGAGAAATACCAATTTTAAAAGTATTTCTCATAGCTTACTTTATTAATTATCTGCCATTTAAATCAAATCTATGAGAATATGAGAAATGGATATCTTATTTCCGGCGCAGGCAGTTCAATTTTCGACCAACCACTTCTCTATATTTCTTGTTTGAGCACTGAAATTCACACCAATCTTAAAAAGTTTTCGTGAATCCGTTTCAAATGGTCGGGAATAATGCTTGTCATTTATCTGTTGCAGAGCTTCTTCCGCTGTACCATTCAGTTTAAATTCCATAATGTAAATGAACTTGTCAGTCTGCAATACCATATCCACACGGCCTTCACTCGTATGATATTCCGCTTTTACATAAAAACCGACCAGTTTACATACAATATAAAGTACATTCTGATAATGTAACTCCAATTCGCGGGCAAGCTCGTATGGAATATCAGAAAAGAAACTTTGCAGACGACGGAAAAAAGATTCGTAATCACCAGCACGTACCTCACGAACGAATTTCTGAATTTCAAAGGGAGATTCCACTTTATTGACGTTCGCATAATAAGGAAGCAGAAAACGGATAAATCCTTCCTCCACTTCACGATTAGGAAAACCTAAACGGTAAATACCAAATTCTTCATCATACCCTTTAATGGTAAGGTACCCGCTCTGATAGATTACCGGAATAGGATTGGTAGATTCAGAATCTATACTGTTCAGTACCTGTTCATCGGTTTCTTCATGAGCCATCCGATGAAGGTCGTAATGGTGTTTCTTCAGCAATTCCACCAAATAAGTGGGAGTACCTGTTTCAAACCAGTAGCTTTTAAACTCATTCCTATCAAAAGCCAAAAGCAGACTGAAGGGATTGTACATTCCTTTGGAATTGTGCGTGAAATGATAACCATCATACATTTCTTTCAACCGGACACATATCTCTTCATACGTCACTCCCTGCACATTGGCAAACTCATGAAGCTCGGCATCCAGATTATCGTATAGTTCCTGTTCGCTCACACCACAAATGTCTATATACTTATTCCACATTGAAATGTCATTCAGGTTATTCAAATCACTGAATACACTGACTTTACCGAACTTGGTAACTCCCGTCAACAAAGCAAATTTGATACAGCCGTCCTGACTTTTCAATGCGCCGTAGAAGGCTTTCAATGTATTGCGGAAACTCTTTTGCAAAACATCATCACCAATAGCCTGCAGCATTGGCTTATCATACTCATCCACCAGGATCACCACACTTTGCCCCTCTTGCTGACAGGCACGCTTAATAATCCCCTCAAAACGCATCGCTAAAGATTTCTCCGAGGGCTCTTCGCCATATATCTTCTCCCATTCCACCAACGCCCCATTCAGTTTATTCTCCAAACTTTCCGGAGTATCGTATTTTTCCGTATTAAGATCAAGATGTAATACAGGATATTTTACCCAATCTTTTTCCAGCTTCTCCATAGCCAGTCCTTCAAAGAGTTCCCGCTTTCCTTGAAAGTAGGCTTCAAGCGTAGAAATAAGCAGACTTTTGCCAAAACGGCGCGGCCGACTCAAAAAATAGTAGCTTCCGGTTTTCACCAGTTGATAAACCAATGCTGTTTTATCTATATAAAAATAGCCACCTTTACGAATTTTTTCAAAATTCTGTATACCGATAGGGTAAATCTTGCCACTCATATTTCAATCTGTTTAAGTTCACATCGTACAAATATACATATTATCTCAATATAAAAAACCAAATGCCCAGAGAGGAACCACATTACGCATTCCGTACTCAATATCATCTTTCACAACATACGCATTCTCCACATCATGCACCTGCTTCTGCGACTTATTCTTTCCACCTACTTCAAAGGTATAACCACCCACCGTAAAATCAGCAACTTCTGATGTGGTTACCGGACAAACAACTCGCAAAGTAGAAAAGAAAAATGTTTCACGCACGTTACCAATATCCGGTGTATTGTCAGAAAGCGCATAAGCCAAATTCGTATTATTCAGATACACCTTGTCCACTTTGCCTAAAAGTCTGACACCTTCCGTCTCTGCCCGAAGCTGATTAATTATTCCAGCCTTTTCCAGATAACACATCAAATCAGAAACCGTATTTCTATTCATATCAAGCAAAGTCGCCAACTTGGTAAAATTAGGTTTAAACGGAACACTTTTCGCTATGATATACAACAGTCTTTTCAATTTCAATGCTGTTGCTATATTCATATTCGCAAAAGTCGGTATATCATTTTACAAAGTCTGCTTAATGATACTTTGTAAACGAAGCAAATATCCCTTTTCCTATAAGCCTACTACTCCACTCTATCTCATCATGGAGATAACGGATAAAATCAGTAGATATGTTGCTAAGCAACATCCGGTATGACCTATAAAGTGTATCCATCATTTCTTGTTTTGGGGTTATACAGACAAATATAGAGTAATTTGCCGAATAGAACTAGCATTTTCTAGAAAAACTGCAGGTTTCATTCGGCAATTTCACTCAAGCCTTACCATTAACCGCTTATCCACGCTTATTTACGTCCCACAAACATTATGAGAAATGAATATTTTCTACAGGTTCCTCGCTAATACAGGAAGCCGACAATCCAAATCGGCAATTTACACCTGTAAGGTGTTTCTATTCCATCAGCTAAAATAATAAGGATCAGACATATCTGTAATCAGATCATACGTTTTACCTTGATAATCAAGAAATAACAAAGAGCTAAATAATAACTTGCATTTGTCCTTCTATATTCTTATTTTTGTAGACTGAAGTACAAAAACGAAAAGCATGATTGACACAACGGCTAAGATAGCTGCAAACGCACAAATAGGAAAAGGAACTATTATTGAAGAATTTACAGTCATCGCTCCCAATGCTAAAATTGGAGACGAATGCAAAATTCATCGTAATATATTTATTGATTCAAACGTAATAATCGGAAACAGAGTCAAAATACAAGATAATGTTATGATTCCTCATGGCGTGACATTGGAAGACGGAGTCTTTGTCGGGCCATCGGTATCTTTCACAAATGACAAATATCCACGTTCCATAAATCCTGACGGAACATTAAAATCATCCGAAGATTGGGACGTCAGCGAGACTGTGGTTAAATATGGCGCTTCTATCGGAGCCAACGCTACAATTTTGTGTGGGGTAACTTTAGGAGAATGGTGCATGGTTGCTGCTGGTGCCGTTGTCACCAAAGACGTCCCAGCATATACCTTGGTGGCTGGAAATCCTGCAAAAATTGTAGGACCTGTAAATTTCTGATCTTTGAACAAACACCTATCAAAACATCAATATTATGGAAAACAATCTAATTCAAGCGACAGTGGACTATGTTCATAATCTGGACTGGAGTGATATCTTCACAAATATTACTTCAAACAAACTTCTCTTTCTCTTATCTATCGCGATACCAGTAATCATTCCATTGTTCAATATCTACAAAAGAATTGTAAGGATCAGAAAAATTGTAATATTAAGAGTTTTGAATTGGATGTTAGTGTCACAAGTCGATCTGGCACGATATAAGATAAGAGCCATATTTGACATTACCTTGTTTGTTATAACAATAATTATTTTCTTTATAACCGATGGCCAATACAGGTGGTATGCAATGATACCAGTCGGAGGGATAGTAATCACCGAATGCTGCGCCAATTACAAGCATATACTACAACGGATACCGTTCAAACGAATAAAAGAATTTCCCTATCTTAAATATGAACAAGCTGCACTAATTATCCCCAAAGGATTAGTCGGTATATTGTCCACCACATTAAAGGAAGTAAAAGACATACCTGCCAATCCCAGAATGATGAAGATTCATTTTGCCACTACTGACGAATCATACGAAACCCGCCAGGTGATAACAGATAAATCTATCATTGAAAGAATCATAAAAAACGAGATTGTTGCCTATTATGATAGTCTGACAGAAAAAATCAGGGAAAAAGGATATGACCGGAGTCAATTTTTCTATCTAGAAAATGAAAATGGGCACAAAGAATTTATATGTGATATATTAAAGGATATATATTCTCTGGAAAACGTTTATAATGCCATTATACAAGTCCAGTCAGATATCACAAAAGATGGCTCCATCCGCTTTATTGGTGATAAAGTGGGAATTAGAGGTTATAAACTGGAAAAAGGCGAACTTTTATTAGATATATACGAAACGGATCATTTTACATTTAAAGTTTTCAAAAAAATATTCAAGGACCGCAGATTCAAGAGAATCTTTCAAGAAATTATATGCAGAACCAACAAAACAAATGATAACATAAAACTTTTGTTGGTAGAATCGCTAGCCTTCTTGTTTTCTTCTTTCGGGATTGATATAATTATCGGAGGCAGAGATGCCAGCGGAGCTAAAAAAATGTTGGTAGCAGCAAGAAGCGGAAATATAGAGAGCGACAACAGGTCCACTTTGCACGTCCCTGTCAATGAATCCTTTTCCCGGACAGATTTGGTTGAACACGACCAATATTATAGTCCTTATCATTGCGTACTTCGCGGCATTAAGGAAGAGTTAGGAATTCCGGAAGAAATCTGCAAAAAAACATCTGTATCGTTCCATGACTTTGCCATTGTATCCGATGAAGGAGAGATTGGCTTAGGATGTTACGTCGACTTTTCTTTTGTCATGCCGCTGGAAGAAGCGAGATTATATCCGGGACAAGACAAGTATCTTGAACTTGCTGATATCCTGATAGTACCTTATCTGCCTTTCAAATGGTCTCCATCCGCTTATGAAGATTATTTTTATAAAACGACAGGCAACGAAAAATTCTGTATGCAGTGGCAAAGTTTTACGACACTGTTATATCAACGAGCTATTTTAAGAAACGCCGAAGCGTCTATACCCATAATATGGTTAGTGGACTCTACTATTATACTGACTTTGCTTTTCTTATTGACAAATTATACTCAGATTGATTTAACGAGTACGATCATTTCTTTAATATTAGGAGGATTGGCACTCTTTATAATGAAACGACTTAACAATAAATCTGTGCACAAACTTACTTACGGAGAATTCCTGAAACCTTTCGTTCCTCAATGGAATGGGGATGTAAGAGTTTTACAGTCAACGATGCACTCTCAAATCGTCAAAGGATCAAGAAAGGAAACAAATCCCATAGCTGATGGCATCATGTTCGGGCTAAACAGTCCCTCCGGACAAAAACTGAAATTGTCCGACATTCATTTGCTTACTCCCCCATTCTGTACCGTCCGACGTGAATTCGTTAATTTTACAGAATATCCTATCAGCTTTTACTATGTCGCAGAAAAAAATGGAGATATCGGGAACTGCCTGTCTTTTATCAAGATACCATATGCTCTATCCAGCGACGACCTATCTTTGTTGTTAACTGTTAAAACAGAGAAAGGACATATTGTCTCCTACAATTTTACTAAACCCATCCATTCCGATATTATACTGGATTTTACTAATACACTAGATGAAAAACAGGTTAATACATTTAGTAAATATTATAGAATGAACAAAGATTTACTAAAAAATGTACAAATCGCTTCCTTAGATGAGAACTTTCAAAAAAGATGGTTTCCTTTGGATTTGTTTAATGCCGGCAACGACTACTTCTGGTCTGTCATCGACATGGAAGATGAACTGGAAAAACACGACAGTTATGATTTTGACTTTAAAATTAGCAAGAAGACCCAACCACGTGATTTGTATATGAAAGTGATCGCAAAGAACATGAATAGAAGCTGTTTTTCAATCAAACTTAATGGCAATTTGAAGAATATGGAAGCTTTCTTGTGCGCTTTCACTTCCAGAAATGACAATAGAAGGAAAATGAGTGATTTGGATATTTATATGATGCAGCTATTCCTTATCAGAATTGGAATAGTATATGCAAAAAAGAAATAGGAGCGATTATTTGCAAGCGTAAGCTATCAGCTAACTGCATCCATTAATTTTCCATAATGCTTCTTACCTTTGTTCCCAAAACGTGCGACAAGAGGTCGCCCATCTTGCACAAAGCTACATGAATATATAACTAAAAAAAGAAAACAAAGATATAAATCATAAACATATATTTTGATAGCTCTCAGAATCTATCTATCTTTGCCAAATACATAGTATGTAATATTAAATACTGTAACAGAATGATAGATAAGCCCATATATGTAACCTCTCCCTTGTTACCATCTATAGATGATTTTACGTCATCCTTAAAAGAGATTTGGGATAGCAAAATTCTTACAAACAATGGTTGCTTTCATAAAAAACTAGAAAAAGAGCTAGCTGCTTATTTAAAGGTTCCTTACATATCTTTGTTTACCAATGGTACATTACCTTTAATTACAGCCCTACAAGCAATGAGAATTACGGGTGAAGTTATCACAACTCCTTTTAGTTTTGTCGCTACAACGCACTCGCTTTGGTGGAATGGTATAAAACCTGTCTTTGTCGACATTGACCCCGAAACATGCAATTTGGATCCTAATAAAATAGAAGCAGCCATAACTCCCAAAACAACTGCTATCATGCCTGTACATGTATATGGTAAGCCATGTGATACAAAAAGGATCCAAACAATCGCAGATAAATATGGATTGAAGGTCATTTATGATGCCGCACATGCTTTTGGAGTAGAGGTTAATGGCGAAAGCATTTTGAAAGCAGGTGATATGTCAACACTAAGTTTTCATGCCACCAAAGTTTTTAACACTTTAGAAGGAGGTGCTCTTATTGTACGCGATGAACAAACCAAAAAGAGAATCGATTATTTAAAAAATTTCGGTTTTACAAGTGAAACAGAAGTAGTAGCTCCTGGTATCAACAGCAAAATGGACGAAGTGCGCTCAGCTTTCGGATTACTTAATCTTAAAATTGTAGATAATGCCATTGCTGCACGCCAGCAAATTGCTATAAAATATCGTGAAAAGTTGAGAGCAGTGCCAGGTTTAAGTTTTTTTGAAGATATGCCAAACGTTCGTCACAACTATTCTTACTTTCCCATTTTTATTGATGAGGAGGTTTATGGAATGACACGAGACGAGCTGTACTTTAAGATGAAAGAACAAAACATTTGGGGGAGACGCTACTTTTATCCTCTCATTAGCACATTCTCAACTTATCGGGGGCTAGAATCTGCAAAACCGGAAAACTTACCTATTGCTACCCAAATGGCCAACAAAGTTATTTGCCTACCAATACATCATGCGCTAACTGAAAACGATATTGAACGTATATTAAAATTAATTACAGACAATGGCTAACAAACAAAAAAAAGTTCTCATGCTAGGTGGATTAAGATATTTAATTCCCGTTATTCAGGCTGCTCACGAGTTAGGATATTATGTAATTACATGTGACTATCTACCCCATAATATCGCCCACAAATATGCTGATGAATACCACAACATAAGCATTACAGATAAAAATGCCGTGTTAAAACTAGCCAGAGAATTAAAAGTAGATGGCGTAATGTCTTTTGCTGTAGATCCCGGCGTTTTAACAGCTGCCTATGTTTGTGAGGAATTAGGCCTACCGGGAAGTCCACATGCTTCTATCCAAATCCTACAAAACAAGGACCTCTTTCGTTCATTTCTTGAGAAAAATGGATTCAATACCCCAAAGTCTCATGGTTATCACTGTCTAAATGAAGCACTATCTGATATTAAATCATTCCAATGGCCCGTTATTGTAAAGCCTGTAGATTCAGCCGGCAGCAAAGGAGTTACCCGGGTTGACAAAATCATTAATTTAGAAGAAGCCATAACGTGCGCTCTGAAAAATTCACTTTCCCACCGCTTCATTATTGAAGAATTTATTGAGCAACAGGGATGTTCTTCTGATTCAGATGCTTTTTCGATAAATGGGGAGTTAAAATTCATCTCTTTTTCTGATCAACATTTTGATAATAAAGCCGCCAATCCCTATACCCCCTCCGCTTATAGCTGGCCTTCCTCGATGCCTTGCAACAAACAGGAAGAATTAGCATCTGAAATACAACGTCTATTACAATTGTTACATATGAATACCTCAATATATAACATAGAAACGCGAATAGGGACAGACAACAAAGCATATATCATGGAGGTTTCTCCTCGTGGAGGTGGTAATCGTCTATCGGAAATGTTGCGTTATGCAACAAATACTGACCTAATAAAAAATGCAGTACGTGCTGCGGTAGGGGAAACTATTTCCAAAATTGAACCTTGCATCTATAATGGTTACTGGTCAGAAGTCATTCTACATGCGGATCAGACAGGAATATTCAAGGAAATCTCAATAAAACAAAATATAAAAGAAAATCATATTATCGAAATAGATTTATGGGTACAACCTGGAGATCTTATTCACTCATTCAATGGAGCCAATGATGCCATTGGGACATTAGTGGTAAAATTCAACAATGAACAACAACAATATGACATGATGTCATGTATCAATTCATGGGTAAAAATCATCACTGAATAAAATGAAGAAAATTGCTATACTTGGAGCTAGCGAACCGCATCTTCCATTATTTCTAAAAGCAAAAGAAATGGGGCTTGAGACGTATTGTTTTGCATGGAATCAAGGAGCCTATTGCAAAGACTATGCAGATCATTATTATGATATATCCATAACAGACAAGGAACAGATTGCACAAGTGTGTCAAAAAGAACAAATAAATGGAATCATTTCAAATGCATTAGAAATCGCTGTTCCAACTGTAGCATATGTATCAAATCTTCTCGGTTTGAACGGCATTCCTTATAATGTTGCTTTGGATGCCCGCAACAAATTCCAAATGCGTGAGAAAGTAGCCCATCAACAAGCATGCCAACAACCTAATTACACACTTTACCAATCTGGAAATATGCCTTCATCTTATCCTGTTATAGTCAAACCAGTAGATGGCTCATGTAGCAACGGAGTCACTAAGGTTAGCAGAAAAGAAGATTTTGCACAAGCGCTAGACAGAGCTTTACAGGCCTCTTGCAATAATTGTATACTGATTGAAGAATATATAGAAGGTAGAGAAGTATCCGTTGAATCCATTTCATTCCATGGCAAGCACTATGTCATAACTATTACAGACAAAGAGACTACTGGTGCTCCATATTTTGTCGAGACAGCCCATCACCAGCCCTCAAATCTCCCTTTTGATATTCAAGAAAAGCTCAAATGTGCAGTAAAAAGTATGCTAGATGCAATTGGTATTAACAATGGTGCTTCACATGCAGAATTTAAAATAGATCAAAATGGAAATATCTTCTTTATTGAAGTTGGTGCTCGCGGTGGTGGAGATTTCATCTCCTATGATTTAGTCAAATTAAGTACAGGATATGATTATGTGAGAGGTATGATAGAAGTCGCACTCAACGAATTTACTATACCAAAACATGCCTTTCAGAAATATTCTGGAGTTTATTTCCTAAGTAAAGAAGTATCTTACATACGTACATTTATTGAAAACAATAAGAATGCAGAATGGACTGTTAGATATCATATCGACGAAGGGCCTTTACATGAACTAAAGAAGTCGCAAGATCGTTCTGGCTATATCATCTATCAGACAGATCACCGAATCAGTATATCTGAAAAATAAAAAAATAAATATATATGAGCAGAAAAATAATTGTATTTGGGGCAACAGGAACACTTGGCACCCACATAGCCATCTATTTGCAACAAAAAGGTTATCAAGTATATGCAGTTGGACACCGTAAATCGGACAATGGCTTTTTCGGTGACTATAACATTCCATATTATTCGTTAAATATAGAAGATATAGAACAATTTGACCAACTTCCTCAATCAGACATCAGCACTGTATTACACTTTGCAGGTGCACTTCCTGCTACCATGAAGGGATATGCCCCACATAAGTACATAGACTCTATTGTCAAAGGAACTCTTAATGTTTTAGAATACACTCGCAAATGTGGTGCTACCAAAATTATATTTCCTCAATCTTTATTTGATATAAGTTATTTATTTGGCAGTAAAGCCCCTATATCCCCTGATGCTATTCGCAAAGCACCAATGACAGGAGATCATGCTATATATGTTATAGCTAAAATGGCAGCAGTAGATTTAATTGAGCATTATTACCAAACATATGGAATTAAACGCTTTATTTTGCGGCTTCCTCGTATATACATGTTTCATCCCAATCCATATACTTACACAGATGGGATAAAGTGCCTTATTTCGGACCGTTACCTGATAGAACAAGCAATAAAAGGGGAAACGATCGAGATATGGGGAGATCCCGAACGTCTACTAGAGACCATCTACGTCAAGGACTTCTTACAAATAATAGAAAAGTGCGTAGAATCGCCTCTTGATGGCGGCATTTACAATGCAGGAAGCGGTGGATCAACCTTGAAAGAACGAATTCAGGGAATAGTAGAAGTATTCTCTCCAAAAGAACACCCATCTCCTATCATATATTGTCCCGAGAAGAAAAGTTCACAACAATTCGTTCTGGATATCCGCAAAACAATGGAACAATTAAAATACACCCCTCAATATAACTGGAAAGAGTATTTACTCGATTTCAAAAAAGATATGGAGGTTCAGCCATTCAAAAAGTTGTGGGGCGAAAGCAAAGACTACACTAAATAATTATTCACAAAGAAAATGACAAACGTACTTCCACTTGCCAGTATCAGATGCTTAGCTTATAACCAGGAACAATATATTCGCCAGTGTTTAGATGGATTTGTTATGCAACAAACTAATTTTCCATTCGAAATAATAGTGCATGATGATGCTTCTACTGATAAAACTGCGAATATAATTCGTGAATATGCCGAAAAGTATCCTAACATTCATGCTATTCTAGAAACAGAAAATCAGTATTCGAAGCACGATGGCTCATTAGCACGAATTGTAAACCAAGCGATTCAAGGAAAATATGTTGCACTATGTGAAGGAGACGATTATTGGACAGATCCACTCAAACTTCAAAAGCAAGTGGATTTTTTAGAAAAAAATCCTGAATATGGAATGGTTTATACACTCAGCAAAATATACAACCAAGACAAAAATAAAATAGAAGAGAATTTGTTTGGATCAGAGTATAGAGGATATGATGATCTACTGGCATATAACCGAATATCTACTTTAACGACTTGTATAAGAACAAAAGCCATGATGGAATATATTGATGACATAGAGCCACAAAAAAGAAAATGGCTTATGGGAGACTATCCCATGTGGTTATGGATAGGATATCATTATAAAATAAAATTCTTCCCAGATATTACAAGCGTATATCGAGTACTTGAAGAATCAGCCAGTCATTCTAAAGATATAGAAAAGAATGAAAAGTTTATTCTATCAACTATTGATATCACCTCTTTTTTTATCCAAAAATTCAACCTATCACCTACTAATCTATATTATCATGCTTTAAATGAATATTACTATGCATTATATAGCGACTATAAAAATTCAGGAAATTACATAAAAGCAATGCATTATGCTAAACTCATAAACAATAAATATACAACTTCCAGAATACGGCGAGAAAAACGAAGATTTTATCGAAAGCACGTAAAACTTTGGTTACAGAATTTATTTTCATCCATCAATTATAGCTTACAAAAAAAACAAAAGAGTTAGTTGACTTTATAGTATCAACTAACTCATATTAAAAATAACAGACGATACTCTAATAACAAAAGCCCCCAAAACGGTGAATTGAATAAAATCTAAGAGTATCACCTCATACGATACTTTTTACAAAATAAGCCTAAAAAGCGAAGCCATCGAAAGCGTCTCAATTTAGCTTTTGAGTCCTTTATCCATGAGCCCGTGAAATGATGAATAGAATAAGAACGTGATGTCAAGCGAAGGTCTTTAGTCTTCCATGATTTCGGGCTGAAGTAATCCGCCGGAAAGACACAAAATACATTCGGATTAAAATCAAACTCTTCTTTTGTCTGGATTCTTTTTAGCTGGAAATGTTTGTTTATTTGATCCAGAACAATAATAGGCATGGTTAAAATATCAAAATCCCAATTATTAATGGCTCCCGGTTGACCTTTAATATAAAATGGTCTATCTTGATAATAGTCTAGCATATTTTTAAATAGCAGGTGTCCTTTTTCAAATCCAACAACCGCTGCCTCAATAGCAAAATCATCACTCCTTTCTTCTCCTATAAAATAAGGAAGATGTAATAAATCGTTAAAAGATTTCAACACTTCAACATCACAATCTAAATAAATACCTCCATAATTATACAATGCATATGCACGAATATAATCAGCCGCAAAGGCATACTTACCAGCATAAAAAGCCGTTTTTACCCATAAAGAAGATTCAATATCAAAACACGAGAAATTCCACAATTTAAATTCATAATCAGGCAAATACTTCTTCCAACTATAAATACAGGCTTGAATTCCTTCAGGATAAGGATCATTACTCAACCAACAATAATGAATTACTTTAGGTATCATTTTTCTCTCATTTTAAAACCAAGTTTGCGACTTATTTTAATAGCTCTTTCAGGTGTAGCACCTAACCAAACAAATAAACTTACAGGAAATCTATATACTGTAAAAACATAGCCATATTGTTTCTTTATACACCCCCATGGTATCAGTTTGGAATATTTAAAATATTCCTCTCTTAATGGATGCAAACAACCATGATGCCATGGTTTCAACGGTCCTGAAAAATGAATAGTGACCGGAGACTTACGACTTGTACCCAATTCTGATTTATGTTTTTCTGAGATAAAGGGAGGATTTTTGTAAAAACAATCCAACATATTCCATTTTATAGGAACAAAACGAACACGCCCATGCAGAAGTGCATTAAGCACATCCTGATCATGCAAAACAATCTTGTGATGACAATCACGAATATATGACAATGCCATATCTACAAAGTTTATATCTCGCAGATATTTAATATTTAATAATAGAAAACCAGCATTGAAATACAAATCTTCAATGGGATATCCTAATCTTTCAGGTTGTCGATGAGGAGCATCTTCCATACCAGCTAAGGCATAATTAGCTATATCACAATTATATAAATCAGAAATATCCCCATTAAATATAATATCCGAGTCAATATATAAAGCCTTTTCAACATTCAAAGGCAATAATTGAGGAATAAATAAGCGTAAATAGGTTGCCAAAGAAGGATAATCAGTGTCTTTCATGGGGAAATTCTCTATCAGCTTCCTATCTATATCAATGATATATACATGGTTCTGATATGACTCCACAAGTTCCTTCAACAACTTCTTATGTTCGCCCGTGAGCTCTAAAGACAATATATAGACATGAAAAGTATCGTCATTATGCTTAAATAAAGAAACCAACATAGCACCACAATGCTGGTAATACTTATCATCAATACCACAAATTATATTCTTCATTTATTTCAATTTATTCATATTAGTTATATAGACACATCCTAGTCATACTGAATACATTCAGTTCCTAAAGTATAATTCTACAATGTTTGCAAATATAATATCATTAAATACATTTTGTACCTATGATGATTAAAAATAGAATTTACTTCACATACTATAAGATAATTAACGAGTATTTCTTTCTTTTAAAAGCAAAATGTATCAAATTGTAAATAGGCCAATTATAGACAATTCCTTTCATTCTTTTACGACAACGGACATCTATTTCTCCTTCTTTCAATGAAAGTATTTTTTTAAATTTCTGCCGCATATCTTCGAATGGTTCACGGAAGTCAGATGGCTTTACTCGCAACATGATTTCCTTAAATATAGACAAGCAAATTCTGATAATCATAGTTCGCACATCATAAAGTTCTTTTCCTTCAAATAAAGAATGCTGATTTATAAATTCCAACCTTTCATACTGAGATAAGAAAAAATGATAACGATTAATTGGAACAATGGTATGGCAGATACTATCGAAGCGCTCTACATAGTGGTAAAATGATTTATCCAGCCACACAATCCTATTACAAGCCAACACCCACTCATGCATAACAAGACGATCTTCATACAATCTACCAACAGGAAACTCGTGAGTATCAAAAAAATCCTTTCTAAATAGTTTTGTACAGAAAGAACAACTTATTTTCTCCCACATCATATCTCTAAGAAAATCCCTCAGAGGGTATATTTCTACTAAGCCTGAATCCCTAAAAGGATAAATGCTTTCTTTTCCTTCATAATCAAACACATAATTACAATATACAAAATCGGCTTCATAATTTACAAGAGCATCCAGCATCTCCTGGAACATAGTCGGCTCTACAAAATCATCACTATCAATGAAACCGACATAAGGGGCAGAAGCTATTTTAAGACCTGCATTGCGAGCTATTGACAATCCTGCTTCTTGAAGATGCAATACTCTAATCCGTTTATCTAGTCTTACATATTCATCACAGATTTCAGCGGAGTTATCTGATGACAAATTCTCCACTAATATGATTTCAATTGATTTTAAAGATTGATTGCGAACAGACTCTACACATTTACGCAAATAGCCTGCAGTATTATGTACAGGAATAATAACACTTATCAAATAATTATTCTCCATGCAAAAATTATCTATTAATGAATACAACAAAGATAGATATAAAATCAGTCTCAATGTACTTTTTTACTAATTTTTATAAAAACGCATCGTCTCCTATTTTTTATGATTATCTTTGTTCTAGAAACGAAAAACTTATTAGAAATATTTCACTTCATAAAAAGCATACCCACAATGACAAAAATTCTATTTGATATCATTTCAATCCAAGGTTGCATAAATGGAGGTGCCGAATTTACCTTTAGAGTACTTGAGGAGCTCATTAAACTAAAAAACATCCAAGTTATAGGTTTATATGATTCAAACCTCTCTTTTATTGAAAGAGAATTCATTTACTATCAGAAAAACCTACATAAAGTTATAAACATCAGAGATTTCAAAGATATAAATAGCATTATAGAGCAAGAACATATAGACTCATTTTTCATCGGTATAGCACAGCGTTATTCCAACTACTCACTCGAAAATATTAAATGCAAAACAACAATTACCATTCATGACATCGGCGATATTGAAAGTTACGACAATAAAATATCATTTATATGGAAAAAGGAAAAACGCTTTTATTTAAAACTATTTCCAAAGAAAGACAAAAAATCACCATTTGATAATTATCATACTTTAATTCACTTCTGCGAACAAAGCAATGTTAATATCATCACAGTTTCCGATTACTCCAAGAACAGTATTTTATATTATTTTCCTCAATTATCATCTAAGAATATAGCTGTCCTATATCCTCCGATGAGAAATATTCCTATCAAAAATAATATAGAAAATGAAGACTTAAAAAAATTTCTACTCACTCATAAGCCTTATTTCCTATTACTAAATATCCATCGTAAAGATAAAAATGCCAAATTCGTATTAGACGTATTCCAACGTTTCCTTATAGATGAGGACTTCCACCTTGTAACCACAGGGGGGGGAGAAAAACTTTTTCCACAGCACATCAATCTTCCACTATTATCCTCATCAGACTTAGGGAACACCTATAAACATGCGTATGCCTTAATATTTCCATCACTCCAAGAAGGATTTGGTTATCCGCCTTTAGAAGCTATGGGGTATCAGGTCCCAGTTCTTTCATCTAATGTATGCTCAATGCCATCGATTTTATCCAATAGCGCATTAATGTTTTCTCCTTTTTATAAAAATGATCTTTTTATGAAACTGAAAAGCCTCAAAGACAATTACCAAGACTACAAAGAACTAGCAATTATTAGATATCAAGCTATCACTCAAAAACAACAATCGGACTTTGAATTACTAATAAATATGATTACAAATATATGATACAATATCATTCATTTGCAATGGTTTGGACTACTTTTTTAGTTTCTTCCAGATAACGAAGTCCCCATTTTAAGTCGGGTTCCAAGTGATTACCTTCTGCCCATTCATTCCAAGCATTAACAAAAACAAAATTTTCGTCTTTACTATAAGGCACAAATTTATTCATAACCGAATATAGCCACTCACCGTATTTCTCTGGAGTACTCTTATCTAAAATAAACATTTTCTGCTTTCTTCGGGAAGTATTATCCCACATCGGAGTAACCCCTGGATACATCTTATAATTAGAGAATGGAGTTTTGCATGCATAATCTACATATTCAGAATAATCAATTTTTTTCTTCTTACATGTATTAAAAAGATGACGATTTATATTATAAGCAAACTTCCTCAATGGGTTCCTCTTCCTTTGAAAATCATTCATTTGATGAGTGAAAGGTTGAAACTCTACAGCAGCATCAAAACCATCTTGAAGATATTCCTCACCATAACAATCCATAGTTTCAACACGACATAAATATAATTCAACTCCTTTATTAGCAGCTTCTTCCCGCCATACCCGAATGGTCTCTTTCATATTTGGGAAAAGCATGGAACGATAAATCAAAAACACAGGCTTACCATCCACTCTTATATACCGAGAATCACTAAAAACATTCTCTAACAGATAACGAATATGTGCACGATCATCCTCTTCTGAGTAATTCTGGGCAATCAAAACATGCCGACTTCCACCATCCCATGCCCTAGTCCAGTTCTCATTAGCCCAACAAAGCATAAATGGGAAATCAGGTTTACCAGAAGATAGTATTTCTTTTAATGGCCTTTCCATTAATTGACGACCATTAAACCAATAATGATAATAACAAAAACCATTAACTCCGTATGTTCTAGCCATATCAGCTTGCTGCTCACGAACTTCTGGAATACGCAAATCATAGAAACCTAAATCTGCGGGTAAATGCGGTTGATAATGACCACGATAAAGAGGTTTAGCCTTAACTACATTTCTCCACTCAGTAAATCCTTTGCCCCACCATTCGTCATTTTCTGAAAATGGATGATATTGCGGCAAATAAAATGCTATAATTCTTTTGTCAACCATATCTTTCTTTACACGTTACAATTAATTACAACCTCTCTCTATCTCTTGTTGGTTGCCATGGATTCAAAAAACTCATGTATTTATTAAACCGTTCCCATCTATATGTCCACACACTTGTTCCAAAACATCCTTTCAGCTTTTCAAACAACAACAATCTCATTTTCGGTTCAACTTTTGCACGCTTTACATTTTTATAAAGCATTCCATGCCGCATCAAACGCTTATAACACTCTATTGGATAAGAAAATGATTCAACATAATGTACTACTTGAATATCTTCAAGAATCGCATTACCTGAAGCGTTACCCTCAACAGTTGTACTTGTTGAATGCAATCGAAACAGGTTTAGCTTTTCATACAACTCAACAACACTCCCTTGTCTCGCCATCTCTATCCAAAAAAGCCAATCACCACTATATCGCATTGAAAAGCAAGACAAGTCTTTTATTTGCTCAAAACATTGTTTACGAAAAACAACGCCACTAGCATTGTAAATATAATTGCGCCAATAAAGATTATGTTTTATATAATCTTCACCATTAAAGACACCCATATTGCAAGGGCGACGCAATTGTTTTGAAGTCCAACGGTCAAAATCTGTAGATAGTTTATTCCCGTTCTCGTCTATACAGTATGAACCTAAAAAACAGAAAGAAGCATGAGGATATTGATTCAAAACAGAAACAGCTTTCTCCAAAAAAGAAGCATCAGCTGCATCATCACTCTCGGCAATCCATATATATTTTCCACGAGACAAACTTATTCCTTTTTGCCATTGAGCAAAAGGACTCCCTGTATTGACTGAATTAATCTCCAAATGAGCAACACGAGAATTTGTTTTATAATGATTTAAAATAGACACACTATCATCGGTTGAAGCATCATCCAATAATATAATCTCATAATCCGTATATGTTTGTGCCAATACCGACTCAATACGTTGTTGTAAAAAACGAGCATAGTTATAATTAGGGATGATTACGCTAACTTCCACCGGATGATTTTCCATTACAAATACACTATTTATCTTAGTTATTATAACAAACTGATAGCAAAGATACAGATATTATTCTTAAAAAAGACGCTAACCCTCTAATGTTTAGCAAAAAAGCCTTTAACGCTTGTCACAACCAAATAAAATGTATACATTTGTAGAATTTTAGTACAAGCCCCCTTAACTATTTAACTAACTTAGTAATAATTATATGAATAAACCAATGGCGAGCAACATAAGTACATCGCTAATTATATCCACCTATAATAGAAGCGACGCATTAGAATTATGCGTTAAAAGCGTGCTACGTCAATCTCTCCTTCCTGATGAAATTATCATTGCTGATGATGGTTCTAAAGAAGACACAAGAGAGCTAATTCATCAATTGGCTGCTTCCTCCGAAGTTCCCATTATTCATGTCTGGCATGAGGATCTAGGCTTCAGACTAGCCTCCATCCGCAACAAAGCTATTGCGAAAGCATCTAAAGAATATATTATACAAATTGACGGAGATATCGTCTTACACAAAGATTTCGTCAAAGATCATGTACGTTTTGCCAAAAGAGGTAGTTTCGTAACTGGTAGCCGTGTATTAATCCGGGAAGGCTTAACGAGAAAAATGTTAGCAGAAAAAAACTGCATCATTTCCATTCACGACAAAGGTACTAAAAATACAATCAACGGAGTACATTTACCTTGGTTGAGTCCACTACTTCAACATTATCGTCAATGGGATGTTTCTTACTCGAGAGGATGCAATATGGCTTTTTGGAAAGAGGATTTGTTAAAAGTCAATGGGTACAATGAAGCTATAACCGGATGGGGAAGTGAAGATCATGAATTAGTATGCCGTCTTATCAACAGCGGTGTACGCAAGCGTACCATCAAATTTGCGGGAATCGTGTTCCATCTTCATCATGAACTACACGGAACAGATAATCTAAACAACAACCGCAGTATTTTGAACGAAACAAAAGTCAGGAAACTAACCTGGTGCGATAAAGGAATCATACAAAACTAATATGGAAAAGAATTTGAACTTTTTAGATCGAAACGAATTTAACTACAGTCCATCAAAAGAAGTAGTAGAAGCTTTAAAAAACTTCGATATAAATAAACTTTGTTTTTATACCCGCATTTATGATGAAGGAAAGAAAAGTATATTATCTGTTTTCTTATCCGAATTATATGATATAGATGAAACACAAGTCCTGCTAGGCTACGGCGGAGAAGATATCCTGAAGCAAGCCGTTCATTACTTCCTGACTCAAGAAGATGGAAACAAAACGATGTTGATTCCCAAGTTCTCATGGTGGTATTATAAATCAATTGCAGATGAGGTGAATGGCCATACTTTGCAATATCCTCTTTACGAAGACGGAAACACTTTTAAATATGACTTTGAGACGCTGAAAGATATGATTCAGAAAGAGAATCCGAAGATTCTTTTACTGGCTTCTCCCAATAACCCTACCGGCAACGGTTTAACTCCGAAAGAACTGGATGAACTGCTTGCAGAAGTACCCAGCCAAACAGTGGTACTGATAGACGAGGCATACGCTTCTTTTGTTTCAACTGATACCAGTTATATCAAAAAACTGGTTAATAAATATCCGAATTTGATTATTTCCCGTACCTTATCTAAATTTTATGGATTGCCCGGTTTACGTATGGGATTCGGATTTATGAGTAAGGAACTGGAAAAATTCAGCAGATATAGCAATAAATATCTGGGATACAACCGAATATCCGAAGATATCGCCATTGCAGCTCTTAAATCGGACGCACACTACCGCAATATCGCCAAACTGATGAACGAAGACCGTGAGCGCTACGAAAAGGAAATCGGCGTGTTACCCGGATTCAAAGTATATGAATCGGTTGCCAATTTCATTTTAATCAAATACCCGATAGAGCTAAAAGAGGCTTTACAAAAGGCTTTTGCCGAACAGAGTTATAAAGTGAAGTTTATGAATGAACCGGATATCAACACTCATTTGCGTATCACATTGGGACGTCCAGAGCAAAACCGGATCGTTATAGATACAATTAAAGAAATCGCCTCCAAATGAAAGCAGTAATATTAGCCGCAGGAATAGCGTCACGCTTACGCCCGCTGACCGATACAACGCCCAAATGCCTCCTCAAGATAGGAGAACGATGCCTACTGGAAAGGGCTTTTGATGCTCTGATACAAAATGGATTCAACGAATTCATTATCGTCACGGGGTATCGCCAGCAACAAATCGTTGATTTTCTGCAGGCACGTTATCCAGTCCAAAATATTACTTTCATCTATAATGACAGATATGAATCAACCAACAATATCTATTCATTATGGCTTACCCGACCGTATACAGACGGGGAAGAAATATTGTTATTAGACAGCGACATTGTTTTTGATCCTCAAATTGTAGAAAAACTGCTTCACTCGGATAAGGACGACATATTGGCACTGAATCGCCATGAGCTTGGAGCGGAAGAAATAAAAGTTATCGTAGACGATGCACAAAAGGTTGTTGAAATCAGCAAAGTCTGTTCTATATCCGATGCTATCGGAGAGTCTATCGGTATCGAAAAGATGTCAGCTGAATACACCAAAGCTCTATTCCGGGAACTGGACATTATGATTACCACTGAAGGACTGGACAATATATTCTACGAACGGGCTTTTGAGCGACTGATTCCGCAAGGATATAGCTTTTACGTCATGGATACCACCGAGTTCTTCTCGGCCGAACTGGACACCGTAGAGGACTTTCAACAGGCACAGAAGCTGATTCCAGCCAGTCTTTATTAATCAAATTCATATAGAAATGGCAAATTACGATATCCGCCCTCTACAGCTTCGCATATTAAAGAATTTATTAGCTGTTGACAAAGTTTGCAAAGAACATAATCTGCGATATTACATCATGGCAGGCACCATGCTGGGAGCCGTCCGCCACAAAGGATTTATCCCTTGGGATGATGATCTGGATATCGGCATGCCAAGAGCCGATTATGATTTATTAATGGCTAATGCCAAAGAATGGTTACCGAAACCATACGAAGCTGTATGTGCTGAAAACGACAAGGAATATCCTCTTCCATTCGCAAAAGTACAGGATGCCGATACCACTCTAATTGAACGTATGCATCTCAAATATTTGGGAGGCGTATATATTGATATATTCCCACTGGACGGAGTTCCGGAGAGCCGCATGGCGCAAAGAATGCATTTTGCAAAGTACGAATTCTACAAACGTGTACTTTATCTGATTCATCGCGATCCATACAAGCATGGAAAAGGCCCCAGTTCATGGATACCGCTATTATGCAGAAAGCTTTTTACCCTTACCGGAGCACAGGAAAGTATCAGGAAAGTAATGAAAAAGTATGATTTCGACCAATCCACATTGGTCTGTGATTATGATGACGGAATGAAAGGAATCATGTCTAAAGATATTCTGGGTACCCCTACTCCAATCTTATTTGAAAATGAAGAAGTATGGGGAGTACAGAAATACGATGTCTATCTGTCACAGAAATACGGAGATTACATGACCATACCTAAACAAAGTGGGCAAAGACAACACAATTTCCATTATTTAGACCTGAATAAACCTTATCGGGAGTTTGAAGTCTAACTATAATCACATAAAGGTAAGAAGTAGAAATGAGAATAGGTTTTGACGGAAAACGTGCAGTACAGAATTTCACCGGTTTGGGTAATTATAGCCGCTATATAGTGGATATTCTATGCCAATTCTATCCGGAGAATGAATATGTATTGTATGCCCCTAAGAAACGGGAAAATAAAAGGCTGAACAAATTAACGAAGCAATATCGGCAACTACAGCTTTCTTACCCCACTACTTCTTTCTGGAAAAAGTTAAGTTCGTTATGGCGAGTGTTGGGAGTCACCCGCCAATTGGAAAAAGAAAGAATTGATATTTTTCACGGACTTAGCAATGAATTACCCCTGAATATCCATAAAAGTAAGGTAAAAAGTATCGTAACAATCCACGATTTGATATTTCTGCGATACCCACAATACTATCATTCGATCGACAGGAATATATATACATACAAATTCCGCAAAGCCTGCGAAAATGCGGATAGAATCATTGCTATCAGCGAATGTACCAAACGTGATATTATTGAGTATTTCGGGATTCCTGCCGATAAGATAGAAGTTGTTTATCAGGGATGTGATACTTCATTCACGCACCCTGTAACAGAAGAGAAAAAAAGAGAAGTCCGAGCTAAATATCAGCTACCGGAACACTATATCCTCAACGTAGGAAGTATTGAAGAACGAAAGAATGCCCTTTCGGCGGTACAAGCACTGACGATGCTTCCTGAACAAATTCATCTTGTCATTGTAGGACGCCATACAGAATACACTGATAAGATTGAACGTTTTATTAAGGAGAATAAGCTGGAAGAAAGAGTGCACATCATCAGCAATGTTCCTTTTGATGATCTGCCGACTTTTTATCAGCTAGCTGAAATTTTTGTATATCCTTCACGCTTTGAAGGCTTTGGCATCCCCATTATAGAAGCTTTATACTCCGGAATTCCGGTAGTAGCCGCAACAGGTTCTTGCCTGGAAGAAGCCGGAGGTCCCGACTCAATCTATATACATCCCGACGATATCAAAGGAATGGCCAATGCTTTCAAACAGATATACTCTGACCCTGAAAGAAAGAAAGTAATGATTGAAAAAGGGCAAATATTTGCCAAAAGATTCTCTGAAGAAAAGCAAGCGGAAGAGATCTTAAACATCTACAAGAAATTAATGAGATGAACATACTTAAACACACAATAAAGAAATTTATATATGGCACTCTCCCATATTATTTCATGAAAGGATATAAGCCCGGCTCTCCTTATCTGAAATACTATGAATATATTAAAGAACATGGATATTCAAGACACCTGTATGAATTCAAAGATGAATATGCAAATATGCCCGTTGACGTACAGAAAGACGAGGAGAAAGGTTTATACTATGTTCAAAAAGAAGAGAAACGGCTCTATTTCAGAAAGAGCACTCCGGCCAGGAAAATTCAAAAATATTACAGGGCTTTGAGCATGGAACAAGACAGGCGTTCACCGCACCATTACTTCAACAGCGTTAAAGAAGTGACAGGAAAGGTATTTGTGGATGTTGGTTGCGCCGAAGGATATTCTTCATTGGAAATCATCGAAGAAGCTAAACATGTTTACCTGTTTGAACAGGACGAACAATGGTTGGAGGCCATCAGAGCGACCTTTGAGCCATGGCAAGATAAAGTTACGATTGTCCAAAAGTATGTAAGCGACCATAACTCTTCAAGAGAACAAACCCTGGATGACTTCTTCAACAATCAAACGGATGAGCATCTATTTCTAAAAATGGATATCGAAGGAGCTGAACGGCATGCATTGGCCGGATGCAAGAACTTATTTCAGAATTGCCAGAAGTTGGATTTTGCAATTTGCACATACCATCTACATGATGACGAAGCAGTCATTTCTGCATTTTTGGATAAGCATAACTGCACATATACCAATCAGAAAGGTTTTTTCAGGCATAAAATCCGCAGTGTAGTCATGCGCGGAAGTAAGAGTTAATCATTGATAATCAGCAGAAAGCAATTCGCAATAGTCATACTTACACAAGTATGTATCATAAATGCGCTTTTCTTTTTTCAATAAGAAACGTGAGATATGCGGTTCCCAGGAAAAGAACTTACGTACGGAACGGTACAAACGGAAGAATAAAATCAGGGATACGATATGCCTTTCTTGTTCTTTTCGCGCCGCACGACGATAAATATAATGAGTAAAGAACTGATCGCTATAACGAAGAGCCAGACTGACAGTAGATTCTACATCCCATCCCCTCAAAGAAGCGTATTCTGTCATTATATAAGTCAGCACTTCACGAGAGATGCATAAACGACACATATTACGGCACACAGTATCACAATCAATATCCGATAGTAACTGCATGCGATTCACGTCGACCAGGGAAAAACTATATTCATTCGCATCATTCTGATGGATCAATATATTGCCGGGCGAATAGTCCAAATGCAGGATACCTGCCTGATGCAAAGCAGCCGTGTAGCGCGCAAAAGCAGAAAGTTTATCTTCATTTCCTTCCACTTTCCCATCCATCAGGGAACGGACTGTTTCGCCACCATCATAACAACAAATGTAATAGCTATGTGAAAGAAGGCCACTCTGGAATTGTTCGATCATAGCAACTGGCTCCGGAGTGTCAAAGCCATGTTGTTGAATTTCCATAGAGTAAATATAGGAACGCTCTGCTTTTGATTGCCGGAAAAACGAATATACAACACGATTGATGATGTGAGGCTTCTTAAAGCTCTTCACCACAACATCAATGCTGCCTAAGCCAATTCGTTTTAAAACATTACGCCCATCGTACACCACATCTCCTTTTTCCTGGAAGGACCTTGGAATTTCTTCTATCTCCTTCTGCAGATGCGCGTACTTGGGATTTACAATCACTCTCATTACACTCTCCTATATAATACTAATTACAAAGATGGAGCAAAGATAAAGAAATTAAGGCATATTCCGACTATATTTTTTTCTTTTCTCACAAAGATTGGCTAACTCTCTATACATATAAGTACTGTTGCGAACAACTTTAGTCGTTTTTTCTTTTTTCTTTTCATTTATATTTAGACATAAATGCTTTTTTTTAGCTATGTTTGCACGATAAAAAGCATAAAGAAGTCAAGCATGAAACCAATCAAAAAAATTCTGATTATTCGATTTAGACAAATAGGGGACTCTATTCTGGCTGTTGCATTGTGCAGTACGCTGAAAAAAAGTTTTCCCGATGCAGAAATACACTTTGTGCTGAATAAAAATATAGCATCGCTCTATGAGGGTCACCCGGACATAGATAAGGTTATTACATTTGACAAGAATGAGAATAAACCATTCACTGCTTATATAAAAAAAGTATGGCAAGTGACGCATCAAAACAAATACGATGTCATCATCGATATGCGTTCTACGATCCGGACTCTTTTTTTCTCTCTTTTTTCATTAAAAACCCCTTTCCGGATAGGGCGTATCAAGGGATACACACGTTTTCTATTAAATTATCGGACAGACACTTACAGCAATAGTCTAACAACTGATATGGTAGAACGCAACCTATTGCTTGCAGCGCCATTAGAGAAAATCAAGCCTATTCAATATACAAAAGAATTCAGGTTATACCTCACTGACCAGGAGAAAAAAGACTTTCGATATTATATGGAAAAGGAGGGGATAGATTTCGCGCGCCCTGTATTCCTAATAGGAGTCACCACCAAGCTCCTCCATAAAAAATGGAATACGGAGTTTATGATAACCACACTTAAAAGAATATTGGAAGAATACAAGGACATACAAATGATCTTCAACTATGCACCGGGGTATGAAGAAGAAGATGCAAGAAATATCTACAAGGAATTGGGATGTCCGGAACGCATCAAGATTGATATACAAGCCTCTTCATTACGACAACTGGCAGCACTTTGCGCCAACTGCTCGTTTTATTTCGGAAACGAAGGAGGAGCCCGACACATTGCGCAAGCCCTCGAAATTCCTTCATTCGCTATTTATTCGCCAAGCGCCTATAAATCAATGTGGTTACCTACAAATTCCGTACTTGCCCGAGGTATTAGTCCCGACGATATTCTTCCGCCGGAACAACAAGCAACATTAACTTATGAAGAACGTTTCGCATTAATTACCCCGGAAAAGGTATACAATCAATTAACTTCGACATTAAGACAATTGGGCTAACTCGTGATATAAATCAAGATAAGCTTGTATATGCTTCTCATAACTGAATGAAGCTGCATGTTCTTTCATTCTGGCCAAGCGTTCCTCATCTTTATAGAAATCAGGCAAATGCTCCCGGATACTTTGCACCATAGATTCTGTATCCAAATGCTCCCACATGATGGCGTGTCCATTACAAACTTCCGGCAAACTAGTGCGATTAGCTGCAAATACAGCCTTTCCAAACTGCATAGCTTCCACCACAGGGAGTCCAAAACCTTCTCCTTCACTAGGAAACAGGAACGCCTCACAGTTCCGATACAACCATATCTTTTCACTTTGAGTGATTACATCTGTCAAAAACACATTAGTGACTTGCTTCTCACGAATCAGATTACGCACTTCTTCAGCATAAGCGAAATGGGCATCTCCACAAATATACAAATCATATTCCGGGAAATGGCGCATTACGTCAACCAAGAGATGGAAATTCTTTTTCCTACGGATCTGTCCAATCGTAAAAAAGAAAGGACGTCCCGTCGCAAAAGACGGCTGGGTTCCTTCCAACATATCGATCCTCTCCACCCCATTATAGATGACCCGGATCTCTTTCCCCTTCAAATCTATATGTTGACGAATGACATCTGCGACATAATGAGAAATCGTTGTGACTACTGCTGCCTTATTGACCTTATTCTGCATCCGACGAAGATACATTTTAGCCTTCCAAGGCTTTTTCTCCGTTAAGAAATTAAAGTCATGTATAGTAAAGATAAACTTTGTACCACCGGCAATACGCAACAACTTCCGCTGCTGATTCACCGCATGCCATACATCTACTTTAGGAAGGGTAAAAGGGAAAAACTTATTGATACGACGTACCGGAACAGAGGTCACATTCGGGCCAAATTCCTGCATATATTTCTGTCTCAACAAATATACAAAATGAAGATCCTCTATCGGCATAGACGAAAAAGCGGCCGCATAGTTGGCCGCAATCTGTCCGAAACCAGCTGTTAGACTACCATAATTCGTAAGATCTATCAGTACCTTTTTCTTTCGTTGTATCTCTTTTTCCATCATTATTTGATTCTACGCTCTTTCGGCTCAAAAACAACTAAATTGAATTCCTGCGAATATCAACCTACAATCCCTTCTATTTTTGCAATAACCTGTTCCGGCTTTATATCTCTTAAACAGGCATAATCACCACGCCAACAAGGCTTCTGTCCATATACAGAGCAGGGCCGGCATGACAAATCAAGTTGCACGGTATTAACCGGCAATTGCTTCCAGCCCATAAAACCGGCATAAGGATGAGTGGCCCCCCAAATAGAAACAACCGGAATATTGACCAAGGACGCCAAATGCATATTAGCAGAATCCATTGAAAGCATCACATCCAAATGGCTCATCAGATTCAGCTCGGTACGCATATTCAGTTTACCGATCATTGAAACAACAGAAGGATATTTAGCAATCCATGCGTCAAACACTTCCTGCTCGCTTTTACCACCTCCAAAAAGAAAAACTTTCACTTGTGGGTTAGCCGCAAAATGTGCTATAACCTGCTCCTGCAACTCTAACGGATAAATCTTACCTCTGTGTTTGGCAAAAGGGGCTATACCAATCCATTTCTGACCTTCCTTAGGTCCTGTGACTGGCTCTATCTCCGCAAAATTGCCTTTTCCTTCGCCATAAATAGAAGAGAAATTTAATAAAACCGGTAAACCTAGCTTCTCAAGCACATCGGCATAACGGCGAAAAGAACTCTTCTGATTCTCCATCACCTTATCGTGACGACGAACCAGTTTCTTTTTACCGGCCCTTCCCTTACATATGGAAGCTACCGGTTTATTGGCAAGACGGAATCGCAGACATAAATATTTGGAACGAAGCACATGATGAAAATCAGCAATGTAATCAAAATGCATCGCTTTCAACTCCGAATAGAGGCTATTCAAGCCCCAAAGCCCCTTATGTTTACCTGTTAAGTCAGCTCCGACAAAACCTACATTCGTAGGCAGCCCCTGAAAGAGCGGCTGCCATACAGCACGACTTAACACTGTTATTTCGTGCTGCGGGTATTGCACAGCCAGCGAATGTATTACCGGTATTGTCATGGCTACATCGCCAAGAGCTGAAAAACGAATAATGAGAATACGCGCCATTCGTTATTTTTTTGCATAAAGCACCGGATTCAATGCCGGGTCATTATACATTTTCATCTGTTTATATACTTTCATATATTTTCTCCCGGCTTCGATATCAGCCAATAACTGCTCAATAGCCGCAGAGAGGTCTTTACGTTGTTCTAGCAGGATATTCAGCTTAGTCTGACATTGAAGACGGTGTTCCTCTGTAGTATCCGTACGTTCCACTTCCTGCTGCATGTGGTAAATTTTCAATGCAAGAATTGACAAGCGGTCAATAGCCCATGCAGGACTTTCCGTATTGATCGTTGCGTCAGAAAGAGGTTTTACTTCTTTGTATTTGTCTAAGAAGTAGCTATCAATTAGTTCCACCAAGTCTGTACGATCCTGATTTGATTTATCAATTCTTCTTTTCAAAGCCAATGCTTCTACCGGATCAATCTGCGGGTCACGGATAATATCCTCAAAATGCCATTGCACAGCATCAATCCAGTTCTTTAGATATAAATAATACTCAATAGTTTTCAACTCGTAAGGATTGTTCATCGGAGCATCCACACTATCCGTTACATGGTAATCTGTTGTCGATTTCCAAAAAATCTCGTTGCAAAGGTTACTAAATGTCATAATCTTAACTAGCTAATAGATATATAATAGGGCAAATCTATGTAATATTTTTCAGACAAGCAACCGTTTCTTACTTTTTTATTTGTTACCTTTGTGGGTATTAAAGATGAATTGTATATGAAAATTATTATCGACAATAAAATACCATTTATAAAAGAGGCGATTCAGAGAATAGCCGATGAGGTGGTTTATGTACCGGGGAAAGATTTTACTCCGGAGCTCGTACGGGATGCAGACGCACTTATCGTCCGTACCCGCACACACTGCAACCGGAATTTATTGGAAGGTAGTCGAGTGAAATTCATAGCAACGGCAACCATAGGTTTCGATCACATTGATACAGAGTATTGCAAACAGGCAGGCATAGAATGGACAAATGCTCCGGGATGCAATTCTGCTTCTGTCGCCCAATATATACAGTCATCGCTTCTGGTGTGGAAATCTTGCAGAAACAAAAAGTTAAACGAACTGACGATTGGAATCATAGGAGTGGGAAACGTAGGGAGTAAAGTAGCTAAAGTTGCCCGGGATTTTGGCATGCGCGTTTTACTGAATGATTTGCCACGGGAGGAAAAAGAAGGAACAGAGCAGTTCGCTTCACTAAGTAAAATAGCAGAAGAATGTGATATCATTACCTTTCACGTACCTTTATATAAGGAAGGGAAATATAAAACCTTCCACTTGGCAGATGAGAACTTCTTCCAGTCACTCAAACGAAAACCGGTTATCATTAATACCTCCCGAGGAGAGGTCATTGACACCAATGCTCTTTTAAAAGCCCTAGACAGCCGGATCATTTTAGATGCCATCATTGATGTATGGGAACATGAACCGGAAATTAACCGTGAGTTACTGGATAAAGTATTTATTGGCACTCCCCACATTGCGGGTTACTCTGCCGATGGAAAAGCAAACGCCACACGCATGTCACTGGATGCCATTTGCAAATTCTTCCAAATAGAAGCTGATTATAAAATAAACGCACCGACACCCGCCTCTCCTATCATACATGCCAAAAACCATGAAGAAGCAATCCTCCAAATATATAATCCAGTCGAAGATAGCACCCGATTGAAAAATCAACCGGAACAATTCGAAACCTTACGCGGGGATTATCCTTTGCGGCGAGAAGAGACAGCTTATTTAATCAAGTATTAAGAAATAAGTATTAAGTATTAACCGTAGCGACCGAGAACTTCATGAAATTCCGTCAAACGATTATCTGCATGGAGTAATACTTAATTAATACTTATTTCTTAATACTTGTTCTATGACTTGCGGGAAGTATTCATATTCCAAGGCATGCACTTTCTTGGCTACATCATCCGGAGAATCTGTCGGAAGAACAGGACAGGTAGCCTGGAAGATTGCATTTCCTTCGTCATAATGCTCATTTATATAATGTATAGTGATACCGCTTTCCTTTTCACCGGCAGCCACTACCGCTTCATGAACCCGGTCACCATACATTCCTTTGCCTCCGAACTTCGGCAGAAGAGCAGGATGTATATTTATAATTTTATCGGGATAAGCATGCAAAAGCAAGTCAGGCACACGAACCAGAAAGCCAGCCAGTACGACAAAGTCGATGCGGTACTCCTGCAAAATAGCCAAAATTTCATCTCCGGCTATCCAGTCCTCCTTTGGAAACACGTTACAGGGCACTCCCAAACGATGCGCACGTTCCAAAACGTATGCATCACTTTTATTAGAAAGTACCAACGAAACCTGAACGGAATCGTTTTTTTGGAAATACCGGATAATATTCTCGGCATTTGAACCGGAACCGGAAGCAAAAATTGCGATGTTTTTCTTCATAACCCTCAATTTCGATGCACAAAACAGTGAAAAATGTGCAAAACTTTGCATTTATTTAGTCAAATATTTGCGCAAAACGATAAATATTCATTCCTTTGCACCGCAAATTTAAAGAAATAAAACTAATTATTAATTAAAAACTTAAAGTTATGTCTGAAATTGCATCAAGAGTAAAAGCGATTATCGTTGATAAATTAGGCGTAGAAGAATCAGAAGTTACAACCGAAGCAAGCTTCACTAACGACCTGGGAGCAGATTCTCTTGACACTGTAGAACTTATCATGGAATTCGAAAAAGAATTCGGTATCTCTATTCCTGATGACCAAGCAGAAAAGATTGGTACTGTAGGTGATGCTGTATCTTATATCGAAGAACACGCTAAGTAATTCGATTTCATCAATATGGAATTAAAAAGAGTGGTAGTAACAGGCCTTGGCGCCATTACTCCCGTTGGCAATAGCGTTCCCGAATTTTGGGAAAACCTTGTGAACGGGGTTAGTGGAGCAGGGCCTATTACTCATTTTGATGCGTCGTTATTCAAGACCCAATTCGCATGCGAAGTGAAAGACTTCGATGCAACGAAATACATAGACCGCAAAGAAGCAAGAAAGATGGACCTGTATACTCAATATGCCATCGCTGTTGCCAAAGAAGCGGTGAGTGATTCCGGTCTTGATGTCGAGAAAGAAGACTTGAACAAAATCGGTGTTATTTTCGGCGCCGGTATTGGTGGTATACATACATTTGAAGAAGAGGTAGGCAACTACTACACTCGTCAGGAAATGGGTCCGAAGTTTAATCCGTTCTTCATTCCAAAGATGATTTCGGATATTGCAGCCGGACAGATTTCTATCATGTATGGTTTCCATGGTCCTAACTACGCGACTTGTTCAGCATGTGCTACTTCAACCAACGCTATTGCAGATGCCTTCAACCTGATTCGTCTGGGTAAAGCAAACGTAATTGTATCCGGTGGTTCGGAAGCAGCTATCTTCCCGGCAGGTGTGGGCGGTTTCAACGCTATGCACGCACTGTCAACACGCAACGACGAAGCTTCTAAAGCTTCACGTCCGTTTAGCGCAAGCCGTGATGGTTTCGTTATGGGCGAAGGTGGCGGTTGCCTGATCCTGGAAGAACTGGAACACGCTAAAGCTCGCGGTGCAAAAATCTATGCAGAAGTTGCCGGTGTAGGTATGTCTGCAGATGCACATCACCTGACAGCTTCTCATCCAGAAGGTCTGGGAGCGAAATTGGTGATGAAAAATGCACTGGAAGATGCGGAAATGGATCCGAAAGAAGTAGATTATATCAATGTACACGGTACATCTACTCCGGTTGGTGATATTTCAGAAGCAAAAGCAATCAAGGAAGTATTCGGTGATCATGCGTTCGAGTTGAACATCAGTTCAACAAAATCAATGACAGGTCACTTGCTGGGAGCTGCCGGTGCGGTAGAATCTATTGCAAGTATCCTTGCTATCAAGAACGGCATTGTTCCTCCGACTATCAACCACGAAGAAGGTGACAACGACGAGAATATCGACTATAACCTTAATTTCACGTTCAATAAAGCACAGAAACGCGAAGTTAATGTTGCCTTGTCCAATACATTTGGATTTGGTGGTCACAATGCGTGCGTTATCTTCAAGAAATACGCAGAGTAATATCGTGTTACGTAACGAAATAGATAAGATAAGGCTCTTGTTCCGCAAGGATAGAGAGTCTTATCTTTGTTTTTACCGGATACTCGGGTTCTACCCGCGCAATATCCAACTTTATGAGCAGGCTCTCCTGCACAAATCAACTTCTGTCCGCTCCGACAAGGGACGTCCCCTCAACAATGAACGGCTGGAGTTTTTAGGTGACGCCATCCTCGACGCCATCGTAGGAGATATTGTCTATAAACGTTTTGAAGGGAAACGGGAAGGTTTCCTGACCAACACACGTTCTAAGATCGTACAACGGGAGACTTTGAATAAGTTGGCCGTTGAAATCGGCTTGGATAAACTCATAAAGTATTCCACCCGCTCTTCTTCTCACAACAGTTATATGTACGGAAATGCTTTTGAGGCATTTATCGGAGCTATTTATCTGGATCAGGGGTATGAACGCTGCAAACAGTTTATGGAGCAACGGATCATCAACCGTTATATCGACCTGGATAAAATATCCCGAAAAGAGGTTAACTTCAAATCCAAACTTATTGAGTGGAGCCAAAAAAATAAGATGGAGGTTTCCTTTGAGTTAATCGAGCAATTTCTCGATCACGACAGCAACCCTGTCTTCCAAACCGAAGTACGCATTGAAGGACTTCCGGCAGGAACAGGTACGGGATATTCCAAGAAAGAGTCTCAACAGAATGCTGCCCAAATGGCTATAAAGAAAGTAAAGGAACCCGTATTTATGTCAACTGTCGAAGAGATCAAAGCACAACATTCAGCAACTACAACAGAACCGGAGTTTGAACTTGCAACTAACTCTGAAACTGAATTGTCAACTGAATTTGAGAATGAACTTGAAGCCGAACTGAATGTAATTCCCGAGACAAAACTGGAGAATGTTTTAGAAGAAAACACCTCCGATAATGAAATTTCTACGGTACAACCTACTATGGAAGCCGAGGAGACTAGCCAAAGCAAATCCCCATGCGACGCCCCTGAATCACCAAATCGTGATCTTCAGTAACTAATTTCAGTTTTCCTGCAACTTCTTCAAGAGGGATAGATGCAATATCGTCTCCTTTTAAAGCTACCATACGCCCGAATTCACCCTTGGCGATCAATTCTGTCGCGTGGCCGCCCATACGGGTAGAAAGATTGCGGTCGAAAGGAGTAGGCGAACCACCACGCTGAATATACCCCAGAACTGTTTCGCGAGTTTCTATACCAGTTTCATATTCAATCTCCTGCGCAATATATTCAGCAGCCCGTTTGCGCCCGTCTGTCCTAATACCTTCTGCTACCACTACAATAGAATAAGGCTTGCCCTTTTTCAGTCTTTCCAGAATCGTATTACCAATATTTTTAATGTCATAAGCAATTTCAGGGAGAAGAATCACATCCCCTCCTCCTGCCATACCGGAATACAAGGCAATCCAACCCGCCTTGTGCCCCATCACTTCAATCACCATCACCCTTTTGTGAGAACTTGCGGTGGAATGTAAACGGTCGATGGCATCGGTAGCAATACTTACTGCCGAGTCGAAACCGAAAGAAATATCTGTGCCCCAAATATCATTATCAATGGTTTTAGGAACAGATACGATATTCACTCCCATCGCAGCAAACTTCGCCGCTGTCTTCTGTGTTCCATTTCCGCCGATACAAACGACACAGTCGAGTTCCATTTCCCGGATATTCTGAAGGATTAAAGACGGTTTGTCAACATCAGAGACAACGCCTCCTTTTTTGAAAGGCTTCTCACGAGAGGTCCCTAACATCGTTCCACCCAGATTGAGCAAACCGGAGAGCGACTTGTCTGTAATAGATTCGACATCTTTAGTCAGCAAGCCCTGAAAACCGCTGTGAATACCTACTACTTCCATCCCGTAATAATTGATGGCAGTTTTGCACACGCCACGAATCGTGGCATTAATACCGGGACAGTCCCCGCCGGATGTTAAGATTCCAATTCTCATTGTCGCATTTTTTAGTCTAAAACTCGGGATTTATATGGAAGTCGTCAATTTTTAACGATTATTTCCGTCGTAAAGATAGAAAAAAAAGATAAATAAGTTACTTTTGCACGACTAAACATTATTATGTTAAAGCAGAAATGAATATTACAAAAATTATTAGTAAGACTTTCGATTCCCGTTTAAAACAGATAGACCTATATGCTAGTCAGGCTAGTGAGATACAGCATCGTGTGTTAAGCCGCTTAACACGCCAGGCCGCTCAAACAGAATGGGGAAGAAAGTACGATTATTCCTCTATCCGTAACTATGAAGATTTCCGTAAACGTGTTCCTATCCAGACATACGAAGAAATTAAGCCTTATGTAGAACGTTTGCGAGCTGGGGAACAGAATCTGCTTTGGCCATCGGAGATACGCTGGTTTGCAAAATCTTCCGGAACGACTAATGATAAAAGTAAATTCCTTCCTGTCAGCAAGGAAGCGCTGGAAGATATTCATTACAGAGGAGGAAAAGACGCAGCAGCTCTTTATTTCCGCATCAATCCGGATAGCCATTTTTTCTCCGGCAAGGGACTGATTCTAGGAGGGAGCCATAGCCCGAACCTCAATTCCAATCATAGTTTAGTAGGAGATTTATCCGCTATTCTGATTCAAAACGTAAATCCGCTTATCAATTTCATTCGCGTACCAAGCAAGAAAATTGCATTGATGAGCGAATGGGAAACCAAGATAGAAGCAATCGCCAACAGCACTATTCCGGTAAATGTGACAAGCCTATCCGGTGTGCCGTCGTGGATGCTGGTACTTATCAAACGTATCCTTGAAAAGACAGGAAAGCAGGCACTGGAAGAAGTATGGCCCAATCTGGAAGTTTTCTTCCATGGCGGAGTGGCTTTCACACCGTATCGTGAGCAATATAAACAGGTGATTACAACACCTAAAATGCATTATGTAGAGACCTACAATGCTTCGGAAGGATATTTCGGAACCCAGAACGACCTTTCCGATCCTGCCATGTTATTAATGATCGACTATGGAATTTTCTACGAATTTGTTCCGTTGGAGGAAGTGGGAAAAGAAAATCCACGGGCTTATTGTCTTGAAGAAGTCGAGCTCAACAAGAACTATGCAATGGTTATTTCTACTTCCTGTGGTTTGTGGAGATACATGATTGGTGATACTGTGAAGTTTACCAGCAAGAATCCCTATAAGTTTGTCATCACGGGAAGAACGAAGCATTTCATCAATGCATTTGGTGAAGAGCTGATTGTCGATAATGCTGAAAAAGGATTGGCAAAGGCTTGCGCCGAAACCGGAGCACAAATTTGCGAATACTCTGCGGCGCCGGTGTTTATGGATGAGAACGCAAAATGCAGGCACCAGTGGCTGATAGAATTTGCCAAAATGCCGGATTCCGTAGAAAAGTTCGCCGCGATACTTGACGCTACATTGAAAGAGGTTAACTCTGACTATGAAGCCAAACGATGGAAAGATATTGCTTTGCAACCATTGGAAGTGATCGTTGCGCGTCAGGGATTGTTCCATGACTGGCTGGCACAGAAAGGAAAACTGGGAGGACAACACAAAGTACCCAGATTAAGCAATACACGCGAATATATAGAAGCAATGCTGGTGCTGAATAATAGCGCTCATCCGGAAGAATAACCAAAAACCAAAACATAACCACTACAAGTTTTTTTTCCATTACAGAGGTTACTTGTATAAGGAGAGAGCGTCAAAACAACTCTCCGATTTCTTTCAGGCACGGATTACACGAATAAACAAGGAAAGAGAATAAACTTATCCATGTAATTCGTGTAATCCGTGCCTTAGTTATATCGATTAGCAAGCTAAGTTTTGTTTTAAAAAACTTGCGTCAGAGCGTTCATCTTCCCAATATGTAAGATTAACGGGCATTGACTATGATTCCTCCTCCTAGTAGCAATCCGTCTCCATAGAATGCAGCAGCCTGTCCGGGAGCAATGGCTGTTAATGGTTCATGAAGCTGCACGTGCAGTAAATGATCCGATGTGACGGTAATCGTACCATGGTTTTCCTGCTTGCGATAGCGTATCTTCACAATTATGTCAGAGCGTCCTAAAGTACGCTCCTGATTTACAAGATTCCAATCTTTCAACCACATTTCTGTTTTTTCCAACGATGAAAGAGAAGCCAACATTACTTCATTATTTTCAGGATCAATCTCTTTCACAAATACAGGACGATTCAGATGAATGCCCAAACCGCGTCTCTGCCCAATAGTATAAAAGGGATAGCCCTCATGCCAGGCAATAAAATTCCCCTTTTCATCGACAAATCTTCCTCTTCTGATTCTGTCAGACCAAGTCTGTTTATCGCTGCCCGATGTCTGACTATTGTTGATTGATGCCTCACTATTACTGACCGACATCTGACCATTTCTGACCAACCAGTCTTTTAAAAAGGTCCGATAGTCCATCGGGCAAAAACAGACACCAATACTATCCTTTTTGGTTGCCACCTTTCGAAAACCATGTTCAGCAGCCCAGGCACGGGCTTCAGCTTTCGTAATATCGCCCATCGGCAACAGCATCCTATTAAGAATATCCTGTTTCAATCCCCATAAGAAGAAGGTTTGATCCTTATCTGAATCGGCGGCGTATGTTATATAAAAGGTTTCATTTAGTTGTATATTCTGCGCATAGTGTCCGGTAGCAATATAAAAAATTCCCATTTCATCGGCAATCTTAGCAAGTAAAGGCCATTTCAGATAATTATTGCACAAGGTACAGGGAACCGGAGTACGTCCTGCCAGGTATTCCTGCACAAAATATTCAATAATCTGCTGGGCAAATATCTCACGGGCATCGTATGTTATATGCCGTATTCCTAAACGTTCTGCCAAATTACGGGCATCTTCCAGGTATTCTGTCGAACCATTCAATTCATAAAAACGGAAGGTTACCCCGATTACTTCATAACCGGCTTCCAGCAATCGCATAGCAGCAACAGAGCTATCTGTACCGCCACTCATCCCAAGCAATACGCGTTTGTTTTCCTCTATCATGCTGCAAAATTAAGTATTTTCCCGTATCTTTGTCAGTTAAAGCCTAAAAGAGAATGAAAGAGAGACCAACTAACGGACAAGTTATAATCGTTTTCACAGAGCATCCGATACTCGGCATATTACTGATTCCGTATATTGCGGAAAGGCTGAACGATGGCACCTTGCAATTAGTGGAGCAAGCGTTTCACGCCTCTCCGGAAGCTATGAGCATAATGAGCGAAGCGGAAAGACAAGCTATCGATATCGCTTCATACTATACAGAAAAGTATCTGATGGGTCTCTACTCCCGTGAAAAAACAGTATCACGCTTTCTACATAAGCTATCCGAAGATCCGGAACGAATTAAAAATAACATTCGCCCGTTTATCGAAAAGAAGCTGTTGGAGATGCTGGCGTTGATACGGGAAAACGGACTGCCTTTTTATCAGAAACAAGCCGGTAGCAAAATCTTATACGCCCATCATATTTATCATATCAACCCTCACGACGTAGAAATTCGCGTAACGTTTCATGTTGATAGTAAAACGTTCCGTTATCAATTGCAGTGTTATTATGAAGGGCAACCGTTCTCTTTGAGTGAGTTAAAACCGGTAGTTGTACTGACCTCCTCGCCGGCCACTCTATTATTGGGAATGGAGTTATATTTCTTTCCGCACATTGAAAGCGCACGTATCTTACCTTTCACAAAGAAAAGATCGATTAGCGTAGACGCTTTACAGATTGAAAAATACATAGACAACATCGTTATTCCAATTGCGCGTTATCACGATATCGAGACTCACGGTTTGAATATTACTGAAGAAGAATGTGCCTGTGAGGCTGTTCTCTCATTCGAAGATGCCACATACAACGGACAAGCATTGCAACTTGTCTTCCGCTATGGAGACCAGACATTTGCACCAGATAGTGCTAATGAAATGAAGAAAATCATTTATCGGAAAACATCCGGTGAAATCGGCTTTTTCCGGCGTAATATTACAGTGGAAGAACAAGCAGTCCAACTCTTAACGAATGCCGGTCTGCAACAACTCAATGCCACACACTTCCAACTATCTGCCAAAGCTCCGGAAAAGACAATTGTCGAATGGATCAACAATCATCGGGAGATGTTGCAGCAATCCTTTCACCTTACCAGTAATGTAGGGAATGCGTTGTATTGTCTGGATGAGATACGCATCGAGCAAAGCTGCGACGATGAGGTTGACTGGTTTGAACTGCACATCACTGTTGTTATCGGTAATCTACGCATTCCTTTTTCACGTTTCCGCAAACATATCCTCGAAGAAAAGCGGGAATATCTGCTACCTGACGGGCGTATGATTCTCCTGCCTGAAGAGTGGTTCAGCAAATATGCGAACTTACTGGAGATGGGAGTACAAACAGAAAAAGGAATTCGGTTGAAACATGCATTTATAGGTGCCGTACAGACAGCTTTGGGTGAGGATGGAGTGAAAAAATTCCCCGCGAAGCAGCAAATACATAACGTTGCCGTACCAAGAACGCTTAAAGCAACGTTACGCCCCTATCAGCAGAAAGGATTCTCGTGGATGGTACACCTCCATAAACAAGGATTTGGCGGATGCCTGGCAGATGACATGGGACTCGGGAAGACGCTTCAGACTCTTACCCTGCTACAGTACATATATAAGCCATCCGCTCCCAAACAACCCGCTACCCTAATTGTAGTCCCCACATCGCTACTTCACAACTGGCGACGGGAAGCCAAGCGCTTCACAGGGCTCTCAATGATGGAATACAACAACACCGTGGCTATAGACAAGAAACGTCCGGAAAAATTCTTCGGTCATTTTCACTTGATCTTTACTACGTATGGCATGATGAGAAATAACATTGATATACTCTCTTCCTACCGTTTCGAATACGTTGTGCTCGATGAAAGCCAGAATATCAAGAATAGCGAATCGCTCACCTTCCGGTCGGCAATTCAACTGCAAAGCAAACACCGACTCGCACTGACAGGTACTCCTATCGAAAACTCATTAAAGGACCTGTGGGCTCAATTTCATTTTATACAACCGGACTTACTGGGCACGGAAAGTGCTTTCCAAAAGCAGTTCATAATGCCGATTCGCCAGGGAAACGAACGCGTAGGAGTGCAGTTGCAACAACTGACTGCCCCATTCATCCTCCGCAGAAGCAAGAAAGAGGTAGCTCCGGAACTTCCTGAACTTACCGAAGAAACAATCTACTGCGACATGACTGAAGAGCAGAACACGTGTTACGAACAGGAGAAAAACAGCCTGCGAAACATACTTCTCCAGCACTCTCAAAGTACGAACAGGCTCCATTCGTTTAGTGTACTAAATGGCATTTTGCGTTTACGACAACTCTCTTGTCATCCGCAACTCATTCTTCCTGATTATACCGGAACATCCGGAAAAACCGCACAGATAATCGAAACATTCGATACATTACAAAGCGAAGGACACAAAGTCCTAATTTTCTCTTCATTCGTCAGACATCTGGAGGTCTTGGCTGAAGCTTTCCGAGAACGAGGCTGGAAATATGCCCTATTAACAGGAGCAACCAACAACCGGCCCTCCGAAATCGCCCATTTCACCGAGCAAAAAGATGTTCAGGCATTCCTTATTTCACTAAAAGCAGGGGGTGTGGGGCTCAATCTTACACAAGCCGACTATGTATTCATCATAGATCCCTGGTGGAATCCTGCCGCCGAATCGCAAGCCATCGCCCGTGCCCATCGTATCGGTCAGGATAAGCAAGTGATTGCCTATCGCTTCATTACACAAAACAGTATCGAGGAAAAGATTCTGCATCTGCAAGATGAGAAACGAAAACTGGCAGAAACATTTGTTGCCGACAGTGAGTCATTGCCTATATTAAGCAATGAGCAATGGGTAGACCTGCTCTAATAATACATTAAGCCTCAATCTATCACAGAGGTGTGTAAAATGTATTATTTCATCGTATTCCTGAATTTTTTTATCCATATACTCTTATTTTATCCGGTTACCTTTGCCACTGTGAAAATTATAAATAACCCGAAATAATAAATGTATGAAAAACAGGAGCATTACCTACCTATTACTATTTGGTATTTGCAGCATGTTGGCAATCATGCAATCATGCCAAAAAACAGACGACCTGGAAGCAGACATCAATTCTCTGAAAGACCGTGTCGCTGCTTTGGAAAAAGCAACGGAAGGACTGAATACTTCATTTGCCAGTCTGCAAGCCCTTATGCAAAAAAACAAAATCATTATCGGAATTACTCCGACCAAAGATGGTTTAGGATATTTGCTGGAACTTAGTGACGGAACAAGTATTAAAGTCATGGAGAGTGAAGCTGTACAAGCGTCTGTCCCTGAATTTTCCGTAGACGAAGAAGGCTACTGGATATATAAAACAAGTAATGATACAGATTTCAAATACCTGCCAGGAGTCGATGGAGAGAAAGTATCAGCATGGCCCCGTGATGGAGAAGGCAATGTGGTGGCAACTCCATTAATCAGCGTATCTTCCAGTGGATATTGGCAAGTGAGCTACGATAATGGACAAACATATACAAGCTTAGGAACTAAGGCCGAAGGTGGAAGTCAGGGAGGAACCAGCATATTCAGCAAGGTAGAATATAATGAAGCAAACCATACTTTCTCATTCACCCTGGCTGATGGTGAAAAAACATATACTTTCCCAGTAGACGACAGCTTCGGACTGATCATTTATGGTCTCAATGACGCTGAAAGTGAACAAGCTGTGCAAGTTTTTGCCCCCAATGAAAACCATAAAGAGTATAAAGTAGAACAGAATGACGTGCAACAAGCTGCAATACAAGCTCCTAAAGGATGGGATGTTCTTTTATCCGAGAACTTATTAACTATCACACCACAAGCAACTGTTGTAAAAGACGTAGAAGAAACAATTAAGATTGTACTTACTTCATCAAAGAATTATATCCGTATTGTTTCTATTGAAGTGAAACAACTTTCCAATGAAACCGGAGCAAAAGCCTGGCAACAATTTGTAAACGCAGATCAACAAAATGTATTATTGGACTTTTCATACGCCGGATATAAACATGGTGAAATAGCTCCTCCTGAAATAGAAACATTAATAGCACAAGGATATAAAGTATACGATGTTACAGATCCCCAATATGGGGCTATCCCCAACGACGGCAAATCTGACAGAGCAGCTTTCATGAAGGTACTGGAAAAAATAGCAAGAGAAACAAAGCAAGAAGATCTCAATAATATGACAGATCGATATATTAAGGAAAACGCTAAAGCTATTATCTACTTCCCAGAAGGGAATTATATTCTACAAGATGAGGATTCTAAGGATCGCAGGATTCGTATATCGATGAGTGATATTGTTTTAAAAGGAGCCGGAAGAAACAAAACAACACTCGAAATGACTGCTGCAAATAATTCTCCCAAACCTACTGAGGAAATGTGGAATGCTCCTGTTATGATGGAGTTCAAACATAATACAGGATTAGGAGAATCAATTGGTGCTATCACTGAAGACGCTCCCATAGGCAGCAAAACCATAACGGCCAGTTTAACAGGAGTAAGTGCGGGCAGTTGGGTATGTCTCGTACTGGGAACCCCCAAGTTGGGAAACACGGATAATGATGTTATTAATTCCGAACTATCGCCTTATCAATGGCAAGATATTAAGGTACAACAAGGCATTACTCCCAATATCAAAACAAATGGTATTCAAATATTCGAATACCATCAGATTGAAAAGATTAGTGGTAACAGTATTACCTTTAAAGAACCCATCATGCATGCTATTAATAAAGATTGGGGATGGAATGTACATAAATTCGCCAATTATGCCAATGTTGGCGTAGAAGACCTTACATTTAAAGGACATGCCAAAGAGAAGTTTATTCATCACGGCTCTGACATAGATGACGGTGGTTTTAAGCTTATCGATTTTGTACGTCTGACCAATTCATGGATGCGCCGGGTTAATTTTGAAAGTGTTAGTGAAGCCATGTCAATCACAAGTTCTGCCAATTGTTCTGCTTATGACATCACTATTGGTGGTAATCGTGGACATGCTTCTATCCGCTCGCAAGCTTCTTCCCGTATCTTTATTGGAAAAGTAACTGAAAGCAGCAATGGCTACACACTTAGAAAAGGAGAAGGTGAAAGCACATTGATGGAATATAAAACAAACGTTGGTCAATATCACGCTTGCGGTGTTTCAAAGCAAAGCATGGGTGCTGTAATATGGAATGTGAAATGGGGAGATGATTCTTGCTTTGAATCACATGCCACACAGCCACGTGCAACATTAATTGACTGCTGTACTGGCGGTTTCATGCATTGGAGACAAGGAGGAGACTCTGCTCAAATGCCAAATCACATGGAGAATCTGACAATATGGAATTTCTATGCAACAAATGTACAAACAGATCAGGACATCGATACAGAAGGTAAATTTACCTGGTGGGATAGTAACGGCTTTTGGTGGAAATTTATGCCTCCTATCATTGTCGGTTTCCACGGAAGTCCTTTAGATTTTGATGCTACTCAAATGAAGCGACTCGAAAGTAACGGAACTGCTGTGGAACCATATTCACTCTATGAGGCTCAATTACGTAAACGTTTGGGATATGTTCCTTCCTGGCTATCCTCTTTAAAATAATAACTTTAAAACAATATAATCATGAAAAAAGTATGGAGTATGTTCATGTTATTGGCTGTATGCCTGGTAGCATGTACCAACATTGACGATTTGGAAGATGATGTAGACGCACTGAAAAAGCGCGTTACCGCACTCGAGACACAAGTACGTGATATAAATAGTAACACAGAAGCTCTTCGCGAACTTTATAATGAAGGAACATTTATTACTAATATAGAGGAAAAGTCTGATTCCTACACACTCACTTTGAGCAATGGAAAGACAGTAAATCTATATATGAAAAACGATAATAACCTGTTATGCCCTATTATCGGTATCGATTCAGAAGGCTACTGGACTGTTCTTTACAACAAAAATGAAACTCCGGAGCGTCTGACTGTAAACGGACAACCTGTGAAGGCTAATGGAGAGAGTGGTAAAACTCCCACATTCAATGTAGATAGCGAAGGTTACTGGCAAGTTAGCTATGACGGAGGAAAAAATTATGAATATATATACAAAGAAGGAACTACTGACAAAGTCAGCGCAACTGGTGACGGTTCCGCTCCGGCAGAAGACAAAAACTTCAAGAGTGTAACAGTAGAAAACAACGAACTGGTCTTAGTACTTGCGGGTGAGGATGCTCCAACCATACGTATCCCTATCATCAGCGACTTTGAATGTAGTTTTGCGGCTGAAGATTTAGAACAAATACAAGAGTTTTCTGCAGGTGAAACGAAAGAATTTACCATGACCATGAGAGGAGTAAAAAATACAATGATTACTGCTCCGGAAGGATGGAGTGCTAAATTCTCTAAGGAAGCTGGAAAAGAAAATGTATTGATTGTTACTGCCCCTGCATCAAGCGCAAAGATGATGACTCGTGCAACAGCTGATAACAGTACTGATATTGCGATATTGGCAACAAGTGGAAAGTATGCTATGATTGCAAAGATTCAGGTTAGTATTAAGAATCGTACGGATTATAAAGCCGATTTTGATCATGGTAAAGACATTACTATCGGCGGCATCACCATCAACAACCAAATTTATTCAGATGCTGACATACAAATATTGGATGCAACAGATGCCGATGTGGCACTTGACACTTACTTTAGTGCTACAATGAGTAAACCTGTTATACTGTTCCTCACAGGTACAGCACACAATTTTACCACAACCGGAGTAAAATCAATCAGCAATGATGTTATTATCATCGGTCGATATGATGACGAGCAAGTAACACTTCGTCCTATTAATTGCTGGAAATCATGCAAAGGAAAGCTACTTTTTAAGAATATAAAAATAGATTTAAGTGATCTCAATGGAGGTAGCAATGCTGGTTATTTTATAAATAATGCAGGCGTTATCAGCAAGGGAGACTTTACTGACATCTGCATTGACAACTGTCTGATTGCGAATGTCTTGAAACCAATTTATTACGATGCAGCACAAAAGACTTACTTTGGTATAGACAACATCTCTGTTCAAGACACTCGTATTGAAGTTAATGCTATCAAAATTGCCTTGATAAATATATATAAAGGCTTCAATTTAGGAGATTATAAAACTTTCAACTTCAAGAACAATATAGTGTATAGCCAGACACCTCAAGAAGGCGTGCAAATATTAAACTGGGCTACTGGTAATATACCTTTATCAGATGGTGTACTTTCTGCCGAAATTATAAATAATACTTTTGTCAACATGATAGGTAGCAATATATTCTTCAGATATCAAAAAGGAACATCATTGACTATAAGCAAGAATATCTTTGACGTAAGTCCGGAAGCAGAATTCGGTTCCTACTATTATTCTTTCTTAGAAAGTTGCACACCTCAAATAGATGTAACCGACAATATCGTATATGGCTTAACCAAAAATTGGAATTATTATCATACAAGTTCTTTAGTTAAAGAACCAACAAGCGGTAATAACATAACCAAGCACGCAACAGCTCCTATTACTCAATATGATTATGTAAATGGTATATTTACATTAGCTAGCGATGTAGCTGGTTATGGAGCAACAATTGAATAAAACTCTTTTACCAGTTTAATAATAAAAGCCGCATAACTTTCGTTATGCGGCTTTTATTTATCTAAATGTCATATCATCAATCAAGAAATCAGAAACAGGAGAAGCTACTACATCCGAAAAATACGAGTCTGGTTCAAAAAGAAAGTCCCTGCATCTGATGCATGACAGCACGACGACTCAGATCTGAAGCTCCTTTATTAATATTCAATACTTTACAAAAACATCTGCCAAGTTGAACAAACGATGGCTGGCTTAGCTAAAGCCACATCTTTTCCCCCACCACCTTGCGGAAAAACTTTTTTAATCTATCTTTGCACCCAAAACAACGCTACATGAAATACAAACTTATCGTGCTCGACCTTGACGGCACACTCACCAATTCTAAAAAAGAAATCACTCCCCGCAACAGGGAAACTCTAATACGTATACAAGAGCAAGGAATACGACTCGTATTAGCTTCCGGACGACCTACTTATGGTATTGTACCATTAGCCAACGAATTACGGATGAATGAATTCGGAGGTTTCATCCTCTCCTATAACGGAGGTGAAATTATCAATTGGGAAACAAAAGAGATGGTATATGAAAATGTGTTACCTAATGAAGTTGTTCCGATGCTCTATGAATGTGCCCGTACCCACCAACTAAGTATATTAACCTATGACGGAGCAGATATAATAACAGAAAACTCTCAAGACCCATACGTACAGAAAGAGGCCTTTCTCAATAAAATGGCAGTACGGGAAACAAACGACTTCCTCACAGAGATCACGCTTCCTGTAGCCAAATGCCTCATCGTGGGAGACGCAGATAAACTCATTCCGCTTGAAGCAGAACTTAGTCTCCGGCTACAAGGACATATTAACGTTTTCCGTTCAGAACCCTATTTCCTCGAATTAGTTCCGCAAGGAATTGACAAAGCTCTTTCTCTTGCTGTCTTATTGAAAGAAATAGGAGTAGCACGAGAAGAAGTCATAGCAATGGGAGATGGCTATAATGACTTATCCATGATTAAGTTTGCAGGACTGGGAATTGCTATGGGAAATGCACAAGAACCTGTAAAAAAAGCAGCAAATTACATCACTCTAAGCAACGAAGAAGACGGTGTAGCAGAAGCTATTGATAAGTTTTGCAGTCAACAATAACCAAACATTTACTTTCATGCCGACAAAATTTTAGTTTCTCGGTGAGAAACCTTTGGTTTCCCGTAATGAAACCATTGGTTCCCCGGTGTGAAACTTTTAGTTTCATACCGGGAAACTAATAATATTACCAGTAAAACAGCTCAAGAGCTAAAATCAACTCATCAAAGATAGAGCGCATATTCAGATTTTATACTAACTTTGCAGTTCCAATAAAACAAATATAAAATGTTATGGAACATCAACTTACCATTTACAACACCTTAGATAGAAAGAAAAAGTTGTTCGTACCGCTTCATGCACCTCATGTAGGCATGTATGTGTGCGGACCGACTGTTTACGGAGATGCCCATTTAGGACACGCCCGCCCGTCTATAACCTTCGATGTGTTATTCCGCTATCTCACCCACCTAGGATATAAAGTACGCTACGTACGAAATATTACCGATGTAGGTCATCTGGAACATGATGCCGATGACGGAGAAGACAAGATTGCCAAGAAAGCACGTCTGGAAGAGTTGGAACCAATGGAGGTTGTTCAATATTTCCTGAACCGCTATCATAAAGCAATGGAAGCACTGAATGTACTTTCTCCGAGCATCGAACCACATGCTTCAGGACATATCATTGAACAAATCCAACTGGTACAGAAGATTTTGGATGCCGGATACGCCTATGAAAGCGAAGGCTCCGTTTATTTCGATGTAGCCAAATACAACAAAGATCACCATTACGGAAAACTTTCCGGACGTAATTTGGACGACGTATTGAATACCACCCGTGACCTCGACGGACAAAGCGAAAAACGCAATCCCGCCGACTTCGCCCTTTGGAAAAAGGCACAACCTGAACATATCATGCGCTGGCCGTCTCCATGGAGCGACGGTTTCCCCGGATGGCACGCCGAATGTACCGCTATGGGACGCAAATACCTAGGCGAACACTTCGATATTCACGGAGGAGGAATGGACTTGATTTTCCCTCACCACGAATGTGAAATCGCACAATCGGTAGCCTCACAAGGTGATGACATGGTTCACTACTGGATGCACAACAACATGATTACCATCAACGGAACCAAGATGGGTAAATCACTCGGCAACTTCATCACTTTGGACGAATTCTTCAACGGTACTCATAAGCTGCTGGCACAAGCCTACACACCAATGACAATCCGTTTCTTCATCCTGCAAGCTCATTACCGCAGCACGGTAGACTTTAGCAATGAAGCACTGCAAGCATCCGAAAAAGGGCTGCAACGTCTGATGGAAGCCATTGACGCATTGGATAAGATTACTCCCGCACCGGCAACTTCAGAGGGAATCAACGTGAAAGAACTGCGCGCTAAGTGCTATGAAGCAATGAATGACGACTTGAATACACCGATTGTCATCGCACAGCTTTTCGAAGGTGCCCGCATTATTAACAATATCATTGCCGGCAATGCCACCATATCCGCCGAAGACCTGAAAGAGTTGAAAGAAACATTCCATCTGTTCAGCTTCGACATCATGGGATTGAAAGAAGAAAAAGGTTCTTCTGATGGCCGTGAAGCAGCCTACGGTAAGGTAGTAGATATGCTACTGGAACAACGTATGAAAGCGAAAGCCAACAAAGACTGGGCTACTTCCGATGAAATCCGCAACACACTGACAGCACTCGGATTTGAAATCAAAGATACTAAAGACGGTTTCGAATGGAGGCTGAATAAGTAATAAGAAAAGAAAGTGCTCAACGCACCGTGCAAATACAAAGAAGACCGGCTCACCACGAACCGGTCTTCTCTTTTTTCATAGAAACATGATAACTAATACCTCTCTTTAAATTCTTGTTTTCTCTTATCTTATTCACTAATTATTTATTTTCCATGAGCATTTCAACCGGCTGTCCATGCTGACAGGTTACCGTCAGTACGGTCTGGTCTCCCTGCTGTTCCAACCGGACATTTTCCATCGGGCTTGTCAATCTCCAATGTCCTTTAAGCCGTATCTCCTTAGTAATAGGACGACTGGGCTCTTTCGTTGTATACGTCTTCTCTTCTATATTCAGATTCGGATCACAGACGCTTAAACGGATACCCTTATCAGATTCCTTTGCATACATCACCATTGTTTCCGCAGGAATAGCCACGAACACTTTATCAGCGGCAGGCTGATAAGCTTCAAAAGCAGCATACGCCGTGATACCTGTCTTTTTATCATAAACAACGTGAGCAGTCTGATCGCGTTGCAACACCTCGTATGCAGGAGTTTTGCGCAGTTCGTCGAGATCGGAAGCAGAAGGCTGTATCAATACCATATATTCATAAGTCCCCTCTTTCGGCGCCTTGCCATGTTCTATCCAGGCAGAAGAAAATTTTCCTTTGGTTATTTCACGCGTCTTTTCATGCCGTGATTCCTGTTCTGCCACCTGTGCGCGAACGGTTCCGTCCACTACATGATAATAATTGTCATAACCATCATGAAGCCAATAGTTATCCTCTCCTACTTTGGGCTCCTTACCATTATATTTTGTCTGGAAAAGAGTCGTTTCCGTAGGATAATCCGCATTGGAGTTCGCAATACCTGTTCCCAGGCAAACCATCCGGTTATCAAAACAGAAAACGGATTTACGGGCCACAAAGTCTGGTGTGAAGTTCTCATAATCCCGTTCTGCCAATTTCATAGCGAACATTCCATTTTTACCATCTAAAGAACTGCTTCCGGAGAAATTCTCTTTGGAGCGTGCCATAGTCGTTCCTTTCAATGGGCTATCAAGCAAGTTGAAAGGCAAATGAATGGTAGTTGTGCCCGGCAAACGGTTCCAGTCCCATCCCTCCTGCACAAAACCGCTTCCGGCACGTGACACGGGATTTCCTTTCCCCATAATCTGCACGGAGCCATAACTCTGATAACGTCCGTAACGGTTATCTTTCGTATAAATTTCAGAGCCCCATACGTCAGTGGTATACCCTTTCAATGTCACCATCCAGTCCGCACGACGGAAAATGCCTGCCGAACCATAGTTGTAAACGAAGAATCCCTGTGGAGCCTGTGCCGGTTGAATACCTTCCTTCTTGAAGAAACGCGCATTCGGAGTATCACTATTGCGTATCAGACGTAAATAGTCGGCAGCCAGACCACGATCAAACGTATTTCCCTGACCGGACAAATCGCCGGATAAAGCGATATTGGCAAATGCTTCGATATCATCGCTTCCCATCTTCCCTCCAAAAGGATGACGGCCACTGATTCCGATGCCCCATTCATAGAAATTGCAATAATTGCGCATAGCAATAAAGGCTGATTTCATGTGTTTGCGCGCATCTTCGGTCAGTTCAAAACTTGTACCATTGGTAAATGCAATATATTCTCCTACAGTCGCAAGTACTCCAGTGGTATATCCCGGATAGAAACCGCCATGATGGAAAGTCGTACCGTCTACCTTTATACCACCGATCGTTCCCGGAGTATAACGCAAAGAAGAAGATAGCCAACGTGACAAGCCGCTCAAAGCTTGCGCCTGTTCCCTTGCATCGGGAAACATCATAGCGGAAATAAATTTCGCCATCAATAACGTATGCCAGGAATCCAACAATTCATCACGTGTTGGAGAACATGGCTGACGAGTTTCTTGCAGAGCCGCCCAAAAACGCAATGTGGAGAGATAAGCATCCCGATGAGGATGTTTATAGATAGCATCACGCATCAGCCAGGCAGTTGTATATATCTTACGTACCTGATAACCATAATGATGATTGGTACCCATACCGCTACCGTATGCAAATCCCTGATCGATAGCATAGTCGAATACGGTAAAGTAGTTTTTCTTTGATGTTTCGTTCTGGTTATAATAAGCATCATAGGCAAAGCCGGAAAGCATCGTTTCAATATCGTTCCATGACATTTCTCCTTTCTTCTTGTCCTGTTCATCAGGAGCAACAATAGGAGTTCCTATAAATCCCGTCCCAGCGATGGATGGACTGATAGCCGCTTTCTCAAATGTTTTATAGGCAGCATTAATCGGTCCTTGCGGAGCCTTTTTCACTTCCAGAAAGTCAGTCAAACGTTGTTCGATAGTCTTCAGCTCCTTCTTTTGTTCGCTTGTCAATTTAGAAGGCAGAGGAATATCATACGACTGTTGTTCCCATTTCCACACGAGACACCAATGCCACAGGTCACGATTAGACAGCCCATTATTGGTAGGCAACTGTTGGTCGGGAGTGGTACGAAGATTCATTTTCTTTTCCGGAAAAATCAGACGGTCAAGAAAGATACGTCCCTTCCGTTGCGGGGCAACCAGCCGATAGGCTACGATCTTCTTATCTTTCTTGTCGCCCTGCATATACTCAAAAGAGATCCAGCAAGCCCGCCAGCCTGCTGCCTGTAAACGATAAGAGAACCAATAAGAGACTTCTCCTGCCTTATTCAGAAACTCAAAACGAATAGAATCCTGCTGCGGTTTCTCATTATAAATCCACAAGGTAATGCCGAATTGCTTCTCATTTCTCGCATTCAACGATAAAGGAGCAATTTGAATGTCCAGCGTAGAACCAGGCTGAAAGTCCCATTCCAGACTACTTTCACCCTCCTTGTAAAAAAGAGAAGAGATTTTCACTTCTCCCTTTCCGGAAACTTTAAATGCTTCGGGCACTTTCTCTTCAAATCCGATGAGTTGGGCGAAAGTTGAAGGAATAATTCCCAAAAGGAATAATATTATAAAACAACTGCTTTTCATTACTGAATTGTTATCTTTTTTAGGCACGGATTACACGGATGAACGCGGTTACTTTGCAACAATGACAACACTAAAGACCGTGAATCCGCGTGATCTGTGCCTAAATGATTATATAAGAATACATAAATCGTTAATAAGGAATCCGATCCGACAGAATCTTTTCCGTATACCAAGGATCATTAATTTCCTTTAGCATGGCTCCCATTTCACCGCAAAGTTGTGCCACAATCTCCTTATTTTCTTCCAAAGGCAAGTTATGCAGTTGATATGGATCTTTTACATCATCGAACAAAAGACTTTTTTTCAACTCCTTCGTATTGCGGTCGATATATAAAGCCAATGTATATTGAGCCGTCTTGATACCTCTTGAAGAAGGGAAGTAAGTTTGCACCAATCCATTTTCATCTTTATCACCGTCTACATTCTGAATGTACAGCGCACCGGTAGGACGAACAATTTTCGCCTTTTCATCGAAGAAAAGAGGAGCAAAATTACGTCCCTGCACTTCTGCCGGGATAGAATCACCCAGTCCGCACAGGCCAAGCACTGTAGGCATAATATCAGGAGCGGAAAGCAATAAATCATCCACCCTCGGCTGAATCTTACCGGGGAAACGAACCAGGAACGGAATATTCATAGATTCGGAATAAGGGGAATTCTTCGGATCATCGGTACGCTGGCTGCACATCGTTTCACCATGATCGGAAGCAAAGATGACAACTGTATTCTTATCTAATCCCATCTCTTTCAATGTTTCCAGAATCTGACCGAAAGCACGGTCCACACCGGTTACGGAGGCGAAATAATAGCGGGCGGATGCTGCCTTCTTCATCTTCAAATCTACATTCGGGCGAATCAACAGACTATCCAAAGGCTGGTCTTTATAAAGATTGAAATCTTGTTCCTCGCAGTCATTCAAAGAACGGTACGGGCTGTGAGGAGGATTCATACCTACCATAATAAAGAAAGGCTTCTTGGTATCGCGTACGTTACCGTCATTTTTCAGATAAGAAACAACCTTGCCTGCTTCATGCAGGGGCGACCATTCTTTCGGATCATGCCTCTTGCCATCCGTATCCCAATAATGCGGGTTCTTGTGTTCATCAAATGTACCGTAAGAATACCAGTAATTAAAACCATGACGACGTTCTTTCGGAGTATAAGCATCCCATGCCGGACGTTTCTCTTCTACATATTGTCCCGGATGTTCGGGATCGTTCGGAGTTGGGAAGTCGGCATGAAGTTTGCCGAAATAGGCACAGTCGTAACCTGCCTTACTGAATACATCGCCAATACATTCCGCATCTTCGCGTAAGGAGCTGATCGGACGTGAGGAGTTACAATTCAATGGTACACCGCTTTTATTCGGGTACATACCGGTCAGTAACATTCCACGATGAGGACTACTCAACGGGCAGTTACTCTGTGCAGACGACAGTACCATCGATTCACGCGCAAACGCATCCAAATTAGGAGTATGCACGGGGTCTCCTTTAAAATTTACTTTATCCCGAAATCCGTCCTGATTCCAAAAGCCCATCGCCTGATTACGGTATTGATCGGGAAATACATAGATTATATTGGGATGTTCTGCTTGTTGGGGCACTTGCTTCGGAGCCTTGCAACCCTGTGCGGCAAACAGCGTCAGACCTCCTACAAGAAGGTTAATAGGTTTATTCATGATAGTTTACGATAAATGATTTAAACAGGTTAGTGATAAATAATGAGAGGGGAATAATAAACAATCAATGCTGAATGATAAACGGTAAACATGTTACGTTAGAATCCTTAAAGCATTCATCGTTCACTGTTTACCGTTCATTATTTTTTATTATTCCTTATTTCTTTTCCAAATCTCTTTTACGCATCAGTCCTTCCAGGAAGTAATAGTCAGCATAGTTCAGAGGGACATCAATTTCCTGACCGTGAGGAATACTACCTACTGAATGCATCAGGATAAAGTTTCCATTTGTTCCAACCTTTGCACGATAAGCAGGCGAGCCTAAACTCTGCATAATCTTATCAGCGGTTTCCTTGTAGTGATTATCCGGCAGGTAGCCATCCAGTTCGTAAAGGGCAGAAGCTGTACAAGCGGCAGCAGAAGCATCACGCGGTTCGTTCGGAATATTCGGAGCATCATAATCCCAGTAAGGAACGAGATCTTCCGGCATATTCTTATTATTAAATATAAAATTATATACTTTTTGTGCCTGGTCGAGATATTTCTTGTCTTTCGTGTAACGATAGCAAGTAGTGTATCCGTAGAGTGCCCAAGCTTGTCCACGGGCCCAAGAAGATTCATCCGCATATCCCTGTGCAGTTTGTTTCTTACGCACTTCACCTGTCTCCGGATCGTAATCTACCACATGGTAGCAGCTATTGTCCGGACGGAAGTGGTGAGCTATTGTCGTATCGGCATGTTTCACTGCAATATTATAGAAAGTAGAATCACCTGAAAGAGCGGTTGCCTCAAACAAGAGTTCGAGATTCATCATATTATCAATAATCACCGGACATTTCCATCCACGCGTTCCCTGCCAGCCTCTATCGGCATCCCATGACTGGATAACGCCTGCATTCGGGCGAAAACGGGTAGAAAGCGACTTAGCTGTTTCAATAATTACATCTTTATATTCTTTCTTGTCCGCCAAACGGTATCCGTTCAGATAACTACAACCGATCATAAACCCTACGTCATGATGCCATTTCAGATGTTTTACCGAATCAAGAGCTTCTGTATATTTTTCGGCCAATGGTAACCATTTCTGATCTCCGGTCAGATTATATGTGAGCCACATACTGCCGGGAAAGAAGCCGGAACACCAGTCTTCGATAGGTATATAGGATATACTACCGTCTTTGTTGATCGTTCTTGGATTCAGGATCTTACCGGATTTTTCAATAATGTCCGTTTGAATCGTGTTTTGTGCAACTGCGTTGTCGATGTTGTCCTGAATAAAGTCTACTTCAACCTTTTTTTGTCCACCGCAACTCGTTAAGATCAAAAGGGAAAGTCCTAATGCGCTAAGAATTGTTTTCATAATACATGGATTGTTTATTAAGTGATTAATTTTCTTGATTGCAAAAATAGTGCATTTAAAGAGAATAGACCGACCCAAATAATCCAAATGAGGAACTATTTTGGTACATTTGCAAAAGATTTTGGATTTATGAATTATGATTTATGCCTGAATGACATTTTCATAAATCAGAATCCACCCCATAAATCATAAATTATAAATCATCATGACACCACAAGAATTCTTTAAGAATGACATATTTGCCAAAAATGCAGGTATAATTCTGCTGGAAGTAAGAAAAGGGTATAGTAAAGCCAAGTTAGAAATAAAAGCCGAACATCTTAATGCAGGTGCCCGCACACAAGGAGGAGCCATCTTTACGCTGGCAGACCTTGCGCTTGCCGCAGCTGCTAACTCGCACGGCACACTAGCTTTCTCTCTCTCGTCCACTATTACTTTCCTGCGTGCCAGCGGCCCCGGAGACACTCTCTTTGCCGAAGCACGCGAACGCTATATCGGCCGAAGCACAGGTTGCTATCAGGTAGATATAACAAACCAAGACGGAGAGTTGATTGCAACTTTTGAATCCAGCGTATTCCGAAAGGATCAAAAAGTGCCTTTCGAAGTTCAGGAATAAAAACAGGAAGGTGCATCAACACTTTTAAAAGTATACCTTTTAGACACAGATAACGCGGATGATACGGATAAGAAGATAATAAATCCGTGTCATCCGCGTTATCCGCGTCTAAAAAATAACAGGTTGGCAGGTCAATTTACTTCTGATATGCCTTCGTTTTTTCTCTATATCTATTTAACGATAGAAGTCAGCGGATGCCGGTTACCCGTCACATTATTCAGGAATGCTTTTGCCGAACCGAAGTTCAGGAATAAATCCAGGCGGACAGGAAGATGGTTCAAGTCGTCCGTTACGAAGAAAGTTATCACCTCCTTTTCTTTTCCTTTCTTATCATATTCTACCAATGAGAAGATCAGGCAACGGTAAGTAACTCCATTCTCCGCTTTTACATTTTCTTTCCCACGGTAGATAAGCGTTTGCTCTTCCACTTTACGGCCCGTAGCCATCGGGAACTTAATTTTGTCTCCCACCTTATAATCCGCAGGGTCGTAAGAACGTGCCTGCGCCAGAATGCTTAACATATCGTATATACAGCGGCTATCGCTAGCTTCAGATTCATCAAACGCTCCATCCCGGTAAGTACGTTTCTGGTTTACGAGGCAAAGACCGTCCTTATATGAAAACCAAGCCTCATCGACCGTGTAACGTTTTCCCTCTTCGGCACCTTTGCGGAAATAGCGCGGTTCCAGTTTTTCACCGATCACACAAGTCAGCGTATCGCGCATCTTGAAAAAGAAGTCCGCCCGTTTGCTGCCTAAAGCGAGCAGGTTAATCCGGTAGGCTGGTTGCGAATGATAAGTAGTCGCATTCGTTGTCAGACTGGCGAGTCCGGCTTTCACCCAGACAAACTTCCAGTTGAAGTATAAATCATACATTACATGTTCGCCGGATTGAAACGCATCATTCTTCGCTTCACATTGGGCACTGGCAGGGAGGGCGAAGATTCCCGTCAGTAATGCCACCAATCCAATAATAAGGTTACGTCGAGCGTCAACGACGGCGGTTCTGATTATTTCGATCCCTATCTTTCTTTTTCTTGTCTTCATCTGGTTTTTGTTTTTTAAGTTCGTCCGGTTTCTGCTTATCCACAGGAGTCGCATGAATATCCCACGGTTGGGTCACATCCCACAACGCTTTATATTCCAATATCGTCGGATAGTAGTAAACAGCCTCTGGCTGGATGCCTTTAGCAAAGTCTCCCGTGTCCCATTCACCATTTCCATTTGTGTCATTGATTAGTCGGGCTGCATATTTTCCCGGATTCAGGAAGTAGAAATCGACCATTCCGTCCTCTTCCACTCTCCGCTTACGGACCACTTTGTCCTGGGCGTCAAGCAATTCGACAAAGGCCAGTGAATCCGCTCCCGTCACATTGAAATGAAGCGTGAAATATTCATCTTCACTACGCACCTTGAATCCTTGTTTTATCTTATCGGTAAATAATCCATATATTCCGTGGAAGGCAGTCGAGTCTACCGAGAATTCATACTCCAACGTCGGTTCCCAATCATAATACAGATTAAACTTCTTCAGATTCACTGAATCCTGCTCAAATTCGAATGGTATATCTTTCCAGAGCGTATCTACTTTTTGCCGCAAATGTATGGCGGCAGTGTCGAAACTGGCTATCGGTTCTTCAAAATTCAAAGAAATAGATCCATATACATCCATTGACGAAGGGGCACTAACATTCACCGGCAAGAATTTCGTTGGTTCGGGTTCATCCTCTTCCCCTTTCTTTTTCTTCTTTTTCTTTTTGTCCTTATCCGGCTCCTCTTTCTTATATTTCTGTTTCGAAACGAGGTTCAGCGTATCCGTACGGGGCACTAGCTGATTCAAGGTATCCGTATAAAGATAAGTCAAACTCATGGCCAGCGTATCCTGCTTGAAGAGCAGGGAGTCTTTTACCCAATAATGGATGGTGTCATTCCGCTGATTCTTTTCGATGACAAAAGCATCCTTTTCATCGAAGTTCAAGCCTTTCAAAACAGGCAGAGTATCTGCCTTACCGGCGAAATAGAACGTAAACTTTTGAGGAACCAGTCTTTCCGACTTGATAAGATATTGTGAATAATTGAGTTCCTTAAAAGCACGGAGAATGACATCATCCGGCAAATAATGCATATATTTCTTCTCAACAATCGTGTCGTAAGTTAACGAGTCCACCCAAGCCGTATCCATGCGGATGCGTTCTTCCATGCGGGGGATAATCAACGAATCGTGGAAAGCGATCATCTCACTTTTCTGGTTGAAGGCAAAGTTCTGGTCGGCATCCATCAATCCATAGATGCGATATTTGCCGGGAGCTACACCACGGATGGAGAAACGTCCACGGCTGTCCGTACGTGCCACACGGTCGAAAGGCAATTTGTTGAAAGCCGAATCGTTCAGGTTGGAATGTAGTCCGACAAGCATACCTTTAATAGGCTCCAGGTTAGAGGCATCGAGCATCGTACCTGCTACTTCCATCGTATCGATTTCCGTACCGGTAGAGAACGTAAATGCAAAGTTACCCAACGGATTACCTTCATTATTGTCGACAATTGCATCCGAGAAGTCAATCGTGTAGGTCGTGTTAGGTTTCAGAGAGTCGAGCAGGTTGACTTGTATTCTCTTGCCGGAAGCCTTGATTTCCGGTTGCTGTATTTGGGGAGGGGAAACAACGACTTTCTCGGTCGCTTTCTCCAGCTTAATAAACTCGTCGAACATCAAAGAGACTTTAGTCCTTTTATTATTCAAAGCCCCTGCCTCCGGAGTACTGCCGATGAAACGGGGCGGCGTCTCATCGTATGGTCCACCGTCCGGCCGTCCAATACTGGCGCAGGAATATAACATCACCCCCAGCGTTACTACCGGAAGCACCTTGCGAACTATTTGTTTTATCTTTTGATTCTCAAATTGTAACATGCTGCAAAAATAAGCGTTCTTATTCAATAAATACCACACTTTCTAGCTAATTTATTAAAAAAGGAAAGGGTGACTTAAGGTAATAAACAATATTTGCGACGTTTTTATTTTTTTCCTGCTAATATAATTAGTTTTATTGCCTAAAGAGATTACCTTTGTTGCTTAATCTTTTTTCGTTCCACTATAGTGTTCCGCAAAGATAACCATAGTCTCCCTTTCGTATAACTATAATCATACGAAAGGGAAACTATAGTCAAACGAAGTAAGAATAACGAATGAAACAAATCCGCGCAGGCAATCGGATAGATAAAAGTGCCGATATAAAACAATTCTGATTATGAGTATACATTACGACCTTTACGACACGCCCGACATTCAGAAGAAAGGCGAAGAACAACCGCTTCATCCCCGTGTTGTTTTCAACGGAACGATCGATCAGGAAGAATTTCTGGATCGTGTTCACAAATTCACGGGAATAAGCCGTAGCCTACTGGTAGGTGCCATGCAGTCTTTCCAAAATGAATTGCGAGATTTGCTTGCAAACGGATGGATTGTAGAACTGGGTGACATCGGATATTTTTCCGTATCTCTACAAGGACCTCCCGTAATGAAAAAGAAAGACGTGCATGCACAATCCATCAGCTTGAAAAATATCAATTTCAGGGCAGGCAAACAGTTCAAGAAAGAAGTGGCCCAACAAATGAGACCGGAGCGCGGAGCATCGTTCACCCGCCCTCACGGGAAAGGACGCAGTGAAGAAGAATGTCTGAAGCTAATCAATAAACATCTCCAACAATTTCCCTGCCTGACCCGTGCAGATTATTGCCGAATGACAGGACATGACAAACAACGGGCGATCAATGAGTTAAACACCTTTATCGAACGTGGATTATTGATCCGTTATGGAGCGGGTAAACTGGTGGTTTACGCAAAGAAAAGTGAAGAATAAATTACAATCATTAGCGGAATGACCAAAATTCTGCACTGGACAAAAAACAATTGTTCAGTGCAGAATTATTTTTATATATTCTATAGAAAGAGGAGTTCTTAAATAAGAAAATAGCAAAAAACAATTAGAGTTTCTCTATTTCTTCTGACGACAAACCGGTAACCTGTATAATAGTATCAACGGGGAGATTGAGAGATTTCAACTTACGGGCAGTGATTGTTTTTTCTTTTTCGATTCCTTTTTCTATACCTCGTTCAATGCCTCGCTCAATGCCTTGCTCAATACCTTTTTCAATGCCTTCCTTAATGCCTTCCTCAAGTCCTCGTTGTCGTCCTTCTTCAAGTCCAAGCTGGTGTCCTTCTTCATGCCCTTCTAATTTAGCAGTACTCAACACATCATTCTGTATCATTACCGCATCTATATGGCGATCGTATGCCAGCTTTTCAGCCTTATCCATATTATAATAAACCAGTTTCTTACGAGCCTCTTCAAGTCCGGGTGCCTTTGTATCGGGACGTATGCACCCTGTCTTCAGATATTCGATCCATTCTTCCAGAGGAGTAACAGCTACTTTATTAAACTCATTCACACGGATAAGGAAATATTCTGGAAAGATTTCAGCAGGCAACTTACGAACAATAGCTCCCTGTTCTTTGGTAGTAACTTTCAGATGATCGCCCGTGTGTACACCTAAGAATGTATTCTGTCCATGATAAAGGTAATCACTTCCTTGTCCAATGTCGAAATAAAGAATACTGATAGAATATACTTTCTTCACATTAGAGTAGATTTCGCCCAGATCAATATGTTCGGTAATAGTCTTAGCTACTCCATACAGGATTCGCTCCAGATAATAGAGTTCACGAGTATTTTGAACTTCGACAAGAATTATTTCATCTTTACTATTGCGGGCTTTAATATCAACACGATTAAATTTATCATCTTCCCGTTGCTGATTACCTTCACTTTCTAAAATTTCAAGAATATGGATCTCCTCACCTAATAATACTGTGAGGAAACCTTCAAGCACGCCAAAGTTAGCCTTATTGCGTAAAAGGCGCTTGATTGCCCAGTCAAAACGAATATATTTGTCTTTCTGTTCCATAAGAATACGTTTTTAGCAAAGGTAAGCATTATATTGATAAAAGGGATAAATTTCAGCCAAAAGTATTATAGAATCATAACCCTTATCAGTATATATAGAAATTACTTGTGAAAGTAGTCCTTCCGTTCCATCTTTTTTACATAAAATTCCCCAATACAGCAGCATTCTACTTATTAACTAATTTATTAACGCACAATTCTTTTTCAGCTTGGTCATGAATTTCGGAAACCATATCTTTGCATCGTGATCACAAAACAACAATAAAACAGATTAACTAACTATTAAAAGAAGAAAGACTATGGCATTAAAGTATGTTGTCAAGAAAAGAGTTTTCGGCTTTGACAAAACAAAGACTGAAAAGTATGTAGCACAGAATGTAATTACCAATACGGTAAATTTCAGAGATTTATGCAAGGAAGTATCCATGTTCGGTATGATTCCCGAAGGCGCAGTGAAACACGTGATTGACGCACTGATTGATGCGTTGAACACGAACCTAAACAAAGGATTGTCTGTGCAATTAGGTGACTTCGGATGTTTCCGTCCGGGCATGAACTGTAAAAGCCAGAAAGAGGAAAAAGATGTAGATGCCGATACCGTTCGACGAGTGAAAATTGTATTTACTCCGGGATATAAATTTAAGGATATGCTGGATAATGTAAGTATCTACAAGACGGAAGGAAACGGCGGCACCTCTTCCGGAAATGGAGGGGGAAATAAACCGGAAAATCCGGACGAAGGCGGTAGCGGTGAGGCCCCGGATCCTGCAGCATAAAACTGGAACAAGGGACCACACATAGAAAAGGACTTCTTCCCATAAAAATGAACCCTAAAAGTTAGACAAAAACTTTTAGGGTTCGCTTAGTCATAGTTACCAGCCTGTATTTTGACCTAAATTAGGATTCTTATAATATTCAGTCTGTGGTATAGGATATAAGTACATCTTATCATCCCAGTTACGTGTTTCAAGCAATTCTTTCTTATAAACAGGCAAGCCGTTTTCCATAGTGATCTTGATGCAATAAATAGCTTTGGTTTTATCACCGATTTTCCAACGGCGGATATCCCAGAACCTATGGTCTTCGAACGCAAGTTCCACTCGTCTTTCACGACGGACGCTTTCAGTAAACGCATCGCCGCTTGTTGTAATGGCAGGCATATCAGCAGCAGCACGCACCTGATTCAGTGCCGCACGTGCAGACAACGGATGGTCATTATCCGTATAATCAGCGTCTTTCCAGGCATCCATTGCTTCCGCATAGTTCAGGAGAATTTCCGCATAACGGAATATGATGAAATGGTGCGGCTTCTTTTTCTCATTGGAAGGAGCTAGAGAAACAGTCTCATTCATATACTTCTTCAAATAATAACCTGTGGTAGTCGCTCCGGTTGTTCCGGCACCGTCTTTTCCTCCTTCATAAGACTGGATGGTCGAGTTCATCCATGTATCGCCATTGCAAAGCACCGTTTTATAGAATCTTGGGTCTCTGCCTTCATACGGATTCTGCCCCGGTGTAATCTGTTCCCAGTCAAAGTCTTTTCCATTAGTCATCTGGAAGGCATCCACCAGATTCTGGGTGGGCACGTTGCCTGTTTTCCCCTTTTCATAACTGATGGGCAAATTGTTAGCTTCAAAATCAAAGCTTTCCCCATTTCTACGTTCAAAAATTAATTGCGGAGATTTCAATACATCGTTTCCACCATTCTTGTCATACAGAGGATCTACATTCGTCTTCGGCAAACTGTACCAGTTCTCTTTTATGATAGCATAAGCCGCATCGGCAGCCGCTTTCCATTTATCGGCATCCTGTGCGGGATTATGCAACAAACTCGCCGCATAAAGAAGAGCACGGGATTTCAATGCCAACGCTGTACCTTTGGTCACACGTCCCGTCTCCGCCCAAAAGTCCTGATGACTGACAGGCAGAGTTTTGGCCGCGTCACTACATTCGTCACAGATATATTTTATCACTTCATTGAAAGAAGTCTTTTCCACGCCGTTGATTTCATCCAAAGCATACGTACGTGTCAAAAGTGGAATATCACCGTATCGTTTAGCCAGTTCGAACAGATAAAAAGCTCGCAACACCCGTAATTCTTCACGATACATGGTAGCTTTGGCAATGTCTTCTTCATACGTGTCGTTCCAGCGGAAACGCTCCAGTTTTTCCTGTGAATAGTTTTCAAGGAATGAATTGACGGAACGGATAGCTCCATAGCACTTCGACCACATATTATCGACTGCATTGTTGGGACTCCAGGCATTGTTATAAAAGTCGTGAACACTATTATCACTCCAGACATAAACAGAATTATCCGTTGCAGATTCCCTCAAAGCCCCGTCGAGCACTCCGAGATCTCCGGGCAACTGGCTATAAACGTAGGTAGCCAAACCTTTCACATTGCTAAAGTAGGAATAGGCCTCTTCCCTGTCCAAGCCTGTCGATTCGTCCAATTCGAGCAAGCTACACCCCGATACGGATAATAGCAAACCTGTATATAATAGGATATATTTTCTCATGGTCATCTCACATTTTAGAAGTTAATATTCAACCCGAAATAAACAGAAGTCATATCCGGATAATTGATTTTCAGATCTTCACAGTTCATATACTTCACATGATCGAGCGAAAAAAGATTGTTAGCTCTCGCATATACCTGAATCTTCTCCATTTTCACTTTCTTCGCCCAAGAGGAAGGAAGGTTATAGTAGACATTCAGGTTACGAAGTTTGAAATAGCTCCCGTTCTCCAACCACTGTGTACTGTTTCTGAAGTTATTGGCATTATCCAGCGTGGTCAGGCGGGGGACATTTGCGATGTCTTTCGTTTCTTCCGTCCAGCGGATTCTGTCATTCAGATACCAGTTGGAAATATTCGTGTTGTTTCTCAACGGCCAGTATACGCTGGCAGTGTTCAACATCACACTATAATGGGCTACTCCTTGAAAAAGAGCATCCACGCCGAAACCTTTATATTCAAATCCCAAATTAATGCCATAATAAATCTCCGGTATGGCAGTGGAATATCCTATCGCCTTCTGGTCATTGTTGTCAATCACGTTATCGCCATTCAGATCCCTGTACTTGACATCACCTGGACGTACTTCCGAGAATTTCTGCACCGGACTGCTCTTTATGTCCGCCTCATCTCTGAAATAACCGATAGCCTCCCAGCCAAAACACTGCCCGACAGGGTAACCTTTTTTAGACAAATAGCCATACGGCTGATATCCCTCACCATTTTCTACGACTTTACTTTTGGCATAGGAGAAGTTGGCTCCGATATAATAGTTGAAGTCCTTGTATTCCTTTTTCCACATGGCAGAGAGTTCCGTTCCTTTTGTTTCCACCTTTCCTGCATTCATCTGCGGAATAGTAACCCCGATTGCCGATGAAATCAGCCCACTTCCGTCAATCAGGATATTAGTGCGCTTGTCATAAAAGCCGTCAATAGAAAAAGTCAGTCCCTTGAACAGGCTCATATCCAAACCGATATTATATTTATCCGCAACTTCCAAATCCAGTTGTTCCATTGCCAACACTCCTTCCTTCAGGCTACTTCCGGCAGAAGTATTTCCGGCCTGAAAATAGTAAGCACCGCTTCCTACCCAATATTGCTTATCCATGTCATAATCATAAATATCATATCCGGAGCGTCCGTAAGAAGCACGAAGTTTCAGATAATCAAAAGCGGAAATTTCTTTCATGAAATTCTCGTTCGAAAGTATCCAGGCGGCAGAAATGGCGGGATATGCACGATACTTGTCGTTCTTCCCCAATACGCTGCTGCCAAAACAGTTGGCTACGATATCCACCATATAACGGTTGTCAAAATTATAACCTGCGGTTCCGATGATGTATTGACGGTAACGACTGTTATTAGCCCCTGTCAACGTCATTGATTCTTGACGAAACATAGCACTGGCCGTAAAATCATGTTTATCCCATGTCCGGTGATAATTGACCTTCGCTTCAAAATTGGCATGTATGTATTGATTGGCCAATCCTTTGTTGCTGATTTCCAGTTCATCGTTAGGATTTCCGTAATTCGTGTAAATCGGTTCTCCGTCTGTGCCTTTTTCAATGGTCTGGTACATAAAACTTTTCTTGGCTGTTTCCTGATAGGTCGCATTATTATCATAAGCAATAGCGAGTTCCGCACTCAACCCGCGAGTCAATACAGACAAATCCTGCACCAACCGCAAATCCGCCTGCAACATACGCTGATTCAGTTTATAATAACCTACGTCCGCCAGATTGGCTATCGGGTTTGTTTTCAGCACATTGTTACTGCCCCAGAATCCATTCTGTGTCTGCACGGGAAATGCGGCGGACGGGGTGTTGAAAATCTGTTCAAACAAAGTAGCTTCCGACGTGGTGGGACGCTTGGTCTCTCGCAGCATACCGAGCATACTCAATTTCAATTTTGTCGCGTCCGTAATATCCACATCCAGATTCATGCGAAGATTGAGGAAGTATTTCTTCATCTGGGAGTTATAGCGATCTGTATAATCAGTGTACTTGCTATTCAGCAGTCCCATATCGTTTTTGTAATTGAGGACACTGAAATAACGAAGCCGCTTGCCACCTCCGCGGAAAGTGATGTCCAGTTGATGACTGGTTGTATGATTGCGTAACGCTTCTTTCTGCCAGTCCACATTCGGATAAAGATCGCTATTGCCTCCGGACAGGAAAGCAGCCTCATCCATGTCCGGTTGCAAGCCATCATATCTCAATGCTTCATTACGGGCTTTGGCATAGGTATAAGCATCGGCAAATTCCGGCTGATTAACAGGGAAGCCTAAACCAAACTTGTAGTCTACTTTTATATCCTTCTGGCTATATATACCGCGTTTGGTAGTTATCAATACCACTCCGTTGGCGCCTCTGCCTCCCCAAAGAGCAGTAGCAGCACCGTCTTTCAAAACGGATATTGATTCTATTTCCGAAAGGTTAATATATTCGAGAGGGCGTGCAAAACCATCTACTACAAATAAAGGTGTATCTCCATTCAAAGAACCGCGTCCCCGCACATTGAGACGAGATTTATCTGTGCCCCAGCTAGTGTTCTGCATCACACTCAATCCCGGCAACAAGCCATAAATGGCATTGTAAGGACTAGTGGCAGCATTTTTATCTAATTCATTCGAATAAATGGTAGAGACAGCCTGTGTCTTCCGTAATTCGGTGGTCGTCTGTGTGCCCAGATCGATTACCTTATCTTGTCCTTCATTATTTTGCGCTATACCCGTAGTGGCAAACGCCAACGAGAAAGCTACGATATAAAGTGATTTATTCATAATCATTCTTCTTATTGTTCAACGATTTGATTATTACCAACCCGGATTCTGAATCAATCCATATTTCTTGTTTATCTCATCTATAGGCAGAGGCAACAGGAAATACTTGTCGTTCCACTTTTCAGGTTTTGCATACTGACGCGTTTCCGCCATTGCATGAGATACGGTATAAGAAAAGCCGCTTGGCTCACCGGCCGCTTTTTTAATAATCAGACGTGACAATTGTCCGGTAAATATATCTGAGCGTTTCCAACGTACCAGATCGAAATAACGTACTTCTTCATAGCCGAATTCAATGGCTCTTTCGCGTAATATTGCTTCACGCAACGGTTTGCCGGCCGGAACATCTGTTGCCGAAATCGCAGGCATACCCGCACGCAGTCTGGTTTTATTCAGATAATCATAAGCCGTATTACCAAACTCATCACGGACTTCCGCCTTATTCAATTCGTTCATCGCTTCGGCCATATTCAAATAGACCTCCGGAAGGCGGATCAACGGACAAGAATAAAATTTACCATTCACTTCGTCATTGAAGTTCCGTATGAATTTTCTCATGGCAACCCCATTGTAACTCATTCGTCCGTCTTTATAAGGCGCCTGGGTGGCTCCTTCGTAAATTTGCACTTTCTGGGCGCCCCTAAACTTATCTCCATTCACAGCAACCGTTTCATATAAGCGGATGTCTCTTCTGGGGTTTCCGTCCTTATCAAAGAAAGGGAATTTTTTATGGTCCGGATTGTTCCAGTCGAATTCTGTTCCGTCTTTCATCTGAAACATATCGACATAAGTCAATGTAGGAGAAGCAACTCCATAACGTACCTGGGCAAACGGAAGCTTTCCCGTAGCATAAGTGGTGAATCTTCTGGAAGAAATCAAGACTTCACTGTTATGGCGATTGAAATATCCTGCTGCAAAATCATCGCGGGGATTACCTGTATTCACCAGTTGATAAGCGTCTGAGTTCTTTTTATTAGCCCGCATAAATTCTAATCCGGCATCCAACGCCTTCTGCCACCTGTCCGGTGAATAGTTGCCATACCAAGTAAGGAACTGAGACGAAGCATCTCCTTCCAGATAGGGCTTTTCAGCATTAAATAAAGGACTCGCCACAAACTGAAGCACTCTGGACTTTAACGCTAAAGCAGAAGCAGCCGTCATTCGTCCGTCATTATCTGCATTCACCTGCCAAGGCAGTACAGAGGCTGCCGCATCCAGTAATCCAACAATCTTCTGTACGGTTTCTTCTACTGTCATACGGGGAAATTTCATCGCATCTTCTGCCGTATATGCATGGTCTATCCACGGCATACCACCATAATAACGGAGCATTTGAGAATAATGATAGGCAATGATTACTTGCGCTTCCGCTTTTCCTATCGCTTTCTCATCCGCAGTCATATCCGGCACTCTATCCACATTCTCAATGTAAATGTAGGCTCTTCGAATACCATAAACCGGCCCTACTCCTATCGTAGTATTGGCGACATCCAACCGATATGGAAGATGTTCCAGATATGTATTTGTTCCGTCCACTGTTCCTGTATAGAATTTAGGCGCTCCCTTTTTCGTCCAGTCACCCAGATCGGTTAGCATTTCCAGAACGCCATATCCCAGACGTCCTTGCATCGGCAGATAATCCGGCAGGGAATGATAAGTTTCCGCCAGTGCCTGCTCAGCATATACCTTTTTGTTAAAAACAGAATCGATATTCTGTTCGTTACTTATCGGCTTATCCAGAAATTTCTCTCCAAATTTAAGGTCTTCGCACCCTATCAGTGTCAATACAGAGAGAGAAAGACAACCTATATATTTTTTATAGTTTTTCATTGTCAGCACTATTAAAAGGTTAGATTAATACCTAAATTATATATTTTAATGATAGGGTAAGAATCCGCATTATTCGGATTACATTCAGGGTCCATGATGTCAAACTTATCAAAAGTCAGCAGATTATAGCCTGTCAGTTTTATGCCTAACTGCTGGATACCCAGTTTCTTCAACATCTTCTTATCTGTGAAGTTATATCCTATTGTCACATTCTTCAGCTTCAAATAAGAACCGTCTCGCACCCACAAAGAGGAGGAACGCATATTATAGACTGCATTTGTCTCTGTAAACCGCGGTGTAGTAGCTGTATTAGCTGTTTCCGGTGTCCAGCGCGTATCTGCATGGAACTGCATCAAACCACGGATTTTACCATTACCAAAAGGTTCTCTGAAAGCTCCGTCCAGCAACAAAGAGCGTTGTGCAGCACCAGTCCAGTTCATCGTCAGGAAAAAGCCTTTGTAATTGATACCATAATTCAATCCGAATGTATAAGCCGGACGAGTCGGGTTTCCAATAATAGTCTGGTCGTCGGAAGTAATTTCCTCATCACCGTTCAAATCCCGGTATTTCACATCACCCGGCTTCACAGACACACCCGGATCGGGCAGACCTGCCACCAGTTTGCCGTTCTCTCCGAAGTCCGCTTCTGTATAGAAACCGTCCGCCACATACCCGAAGAGTGTTCCGACCGGATTTCCTGTCCGCCACATATAAGGTTCATTAGGCTCAACTTCGTCTTGGAAAATAATCTTATTCTTTGAATAGGAAACGTTTGCCTGAACATTATACTGAACCTGCCCGATCTTGTCATTCCACCTCACTTCTACCTCATATCCACGGTTTTTCACTTTACCCATATTTACAGCAGGTAGAATAGATGAAGTCAATCCCGTTAATAAAGGTACTGTCTTACGATTGATGAGAATATCCTTACGTTCTTCGAGGAAATAGTCCAAAGAGATTTTCAGACGGCTCTTCAAGAAATGAACGTCCAATCCATAGTTCTGTTTCAGCGCAGTTTCCCAAGTCACATTCGGATTGCCCAAACGCTTCTCCAATGCACCCAAAATTAACGCCTTACTGTTATAACCAAAGTTGAATCCATACTTATTGTTATTCCACCCGTCTACTCCGCTCAGATTCACATCATAAGAATCCGGCAAGAACAAAAAGCGGTTATTTCCAAGATTGTCATTTCCGACCAAGCCGACAGAAGCACGGAATTTCAGATAATCAACCACCTTCTGTTTTTTCATGAAGGCCTCTTCCGACAGGATATAACCGATGGAACCGGCAGGAAACGCACCGAATCTCTTACCCGGAGCAAAATTCTCAGAACCATTATAACCGAAGTTAACTTCTGCCATATAACGAGATTTGTAATCATACGTCAGACGGCCTACAAAACCGATGTAAGCAGACGGTACTCCCACCCACTGAGCGGGATAGTATTTCTTACTCTGATTGTACAAGAACAATCCCCCGACATTATGAAAACCAAACTTACGGTTATATCTCAAGCTTGCTTCCAGATACCAGTCTCGTGCCCGCGAAGAAGTTTCCTCATATTGCAAGTTCTTATTTTCTCCTTTGATCTTATAAACAATATTCTTGTTGAAATCCGGCGAATCATAACCAAGTGACGGATCTTCCAAAGAAGATTGATAGAAAGGCATAAATTGTTCCACTTGCCCTTTACGTTTTTTGGTAAAGCCATAACTCGTATTATAAGCACCTTTTATTTCCGCCGACAACCCTTTGGTTATGAAGTCTAACTTCTGATTCAACAGAAGGTCCAGATTCATCGTATTATTAATAGCTGTTGAGTAACCTGTCCCATAACACTTAGGCAAAGCACTATTGCCCAGATTGATTTTATTATCAAAACGTTCTTCGGGGGTAACTATGAGTTGTCCGTCAATCACACCCGGACTACTGAACGGAGTTGTCTGATTAATCAGTGTCCAAATCGAATTAGTCGCATCATTAATCATCGGCTCATTTCGGTTACCTACAATCCCGCCGATACCGATCTTCAGCGTGGTAGTCTTAGTTACATTAAAGTCTAAATTCGCGCGATAATTATATCTTTTGTATTTATAATTATTATCATACCCCACTCCTTCAAACTGTTTCAGCAAGCCATTCTGATATAAGAAACCTAAAGATATGAAGTAACGTATATCCTTTGTTCCTCCGGAAATATTAAGGTTATGCTGCGTTTGCACAGATGTTTTATTAAGCAGGTACTTTCTCCAGTCGATACTGGGGTACATAATAGGTTCATCATTCAATCTGAACCGTTCAACTGCATAATTATTAAACACCAAATCGTTCTCGGTAGCATTTGGCTTATCATTTGTTATAATCTCATTTCTCAAAGTAGCATACGTATAGCTATCTGCCATTTTAAGCATTCGGGTAGGCATCTGGATACCAACTGAAGAATTCACTGAGATTTTCGCTTTACCTTCTTTACCACGACGTGTAGTCACCAAAATTACACCATTTGCACCACGCACACCGAACACGGCAGTAGCAGAAGCGTCTTTCAGAACCGTCACGCTCTCTATTTCATTCGGGTCCATTTGATAAAACGAACGTTCTATACCATCCACCAAAATCAAAGGAGAGGAAGCACTTTCTGTTAAGGAACCCACTCCGCGAATAAATACCTTAGGGTCCTCCTGCCCCGGCTGACCGCTAGTCTGAACGGATGAAAGTCCTGTAATCTGGCCCGCCAGCGAATTGGCCACACTTGCATTCGGCGAACGTATCAACGCCTCATTGTTTACAGCAGAAATAGCTCCTGTCAGAGTTTCTTTCTTTTGTGTACCATAGGCCACAACTGTAACTTCCTGAAGTTCATTGGCCGTTTCTTTTAAAATAATTTTCAGTTGTTTGCGTCCATTTAATGGCACTTCTTGAGGTTCATATCCCATGAACGAAATTTGCAGAACTGCTTTTTGAAGATTGCTTACTTTTAAATGGAAAACACCATTCATGTCAGTAATAGCACCGTTAGCCGTGCCTTTTTCCTTTACATTGGCACCAATCACCTCTAAGTTGGATTCATCCAATACAGTTCCCGTTACTGTATTTTGCGCCCATGCCAAGAGCGAACAACACATAAGCATTAACGTACTAATGCACCTCTTGCATCTTTTTAGTCTCGTTAGTTTGTTCATAATAATAAATTTAAGAATTTGAAATAGGTTTGTTAAAAACACTCGCCGCAAAATAAGTGAATATAACAGTTTTTAAGATACAATTATCATACTAAAAAGGGACAAAATAGTACAAAACAAGAAATAAAAAGCATTAAAATTAGCTGTATTACTCATAGTATCAGGATGTCACGTTAGAAAAATACAGCCTATTCATCGTTTCTTCCTGACTTTACCATACTCGAGAGGTGATACTCAAAAAGTTAATTTACCAAGTTCTTCTTTCATCATAAATCTATGCCAACTTCACATACCATTACCAGACTCCATTGAATAGTTCATAAATAAATTAAAATTGAACTATTGACATACCTATTAGACTTATTATTCTCCTTTATTAATCAAATTATTCCCTATCTTTGACTCCAGAAATTCAAACCTAATACAAAAAACCCATGAAGAAACAACTACTCTCTTGCTGCTTGGCTGCATTGGGACTGACAGCAATTCAAGCGCAAAGCTTCAACGAGTGGAAAGACCCGGAAGTGAATTCCGTAAACCGCTCCGCTATGCACACTAATTACTTTGCTTTCGCATCGGCTGATGAAGCTAAAGCCGGCATTAAAGAAAATTCCGCGAATTTCATGACCTTGAACGGTCTTTGGAAATTCAACTGGGTGAGACACGCAGACGCGCGCCCAACCGACTTTTATCAGACTAATTTCAACGACAAAGGTTGGGATGACCTTCAAGTTCCCGGTGTTTGGGAGTTGAACGGCTACGGTGACCCTATCTATGTCAACGTGGGATATGCCTGGAGAAGCCAATTCAAAAACAACCCTCCGCTAGTGCCGACAGAAAACAACCACGTAGGCTCTTACCGCAAAGAAATCATCCTTCCTCCCGACTGGAAAGGTAAAGAAATTTTCGCACATTTCGGCTCGGTAACGTCCAATATGTACCTTTGGGTGAACGGACGCTACGTAGGATATAGCGAAGACAGCAAACTGGAAGCTGAATTCAATCTGACTAACTACCTGAAACCGGGTAAGAACGTCATCGCCTTTCAAGTTTTCCGCTGGTGCGACGGTAGTTACCTGGAAGATCAGGACTTCTTCCGCTACTCCGGCGTAGGACGCGACTGTTATCTTTACGCACGCGACAAGAAATACATCCAGGATATTCGCATCACTCCCGATTTGGACAGCCAATATAAAGACGGTACATTAAATATAGCCGTTGACCTGAAAGGAAGCGGCACAGTAGCTTTGGACTTGACAGATGTTCAAGGCAACAGCGTAGCGACTGCCGACCTGAAAGGTTCGGGCAAATTAAACACGACCCTATCCGTCTCCAATCCGGCGAAATGGACTGCTGAAACGCCTAATCTCTACACGCTGACCGCTACACTGAAAAACGGCAACAACGTAGTAGAAGTAATCCCTGTTAAAGTAGGTTTCCGCAAGATTGAATTGAAAGGCGGACAGATACTCGTAAACGGACAACCGGTACTCTTCAAAGGAGCCGACCGTCACGAAATGGATCCGGACGGCGGTTATGTGGTTTCTACCGAACGTATGTTGCAGGATATCAAAGTGATGAAAGAACTCAATATCAACGCCGTGCGTACTTGCCATTACCCGGACGACAACCGTTGGTATGACCTGTGCGACCAATACGGTCTATATGTAGTAGCCGAGGCAAACGTAGAATCTCACGGCATGGGTTACGGCGACCAGACACTGGCAAAGAACCCAAGTTACGCCAAAGCTCACATGGAACGTAACCAACGCAACGTACAACGCGGTTACAACCATCCGTCCATCATCTTCTGGTCACTGGGTAATGAAGCCGGCATGGGACCAAACTTTGAGAAATGCTACACCTGGATCAAGAATGAAGACAAGACACGTGCCGTACAGTACGAACAAGCAGGAACCAGCGAATTCACCGATATTTTCTGCCCGATGTACTATGACTACGACGCATGTATCAAATATAGCGAAGGCAATATCCAAAAGCCGTTAATCCAATGTGAATACGCGCACGCTATGGGTAACTCCGAAGGCGGATTCAAAGAATACTGGGACATCATCCGCAAATATCCGAAATATCAGGGCGGATTTATCTGGGACTTCGTAGACCAGTCCTGCCACTGGAAAAACAAAGACGGAGTAAGCATCTACGGCTATGGCGGCGACTTCAACAAATACGACGCTTCGGATAATAACTTCAACGACAACGGTTTGATTAGCCCCGACCGCGTACCCAATCCGCATGCATACGAAGTAGCTTATTTCTATCAGGATATATGGACGACTCCTGCTGATCTTGCCAAAGGCGAAATCAACATCTTCAACGAGTATTTCTTCCGCGACTTATCTGCTTATTACATGGAATGGCAATTACTGGCAAACGGAGAAGTAGTGCAAACAGGCATCGTATCCGACCTGAAAGTAGCGCCCCAACAAACTGTGAAAGTGCAAATTCCATTTGACACAAAGAACATCTGTCCTTGCAAAGAACTGCTGCTCAACGTGAGCTACAAACTGAAAGCCGCCGAAACACTGCTGCCGGCCGGAACCACCATCGCTTACGACCAACTAAGCATCCGTGACTACAAAGCACCGGAACTGAAACTGGAAAACCAACAGGCATCTAACCTTCCGGTCATCGTGCCCACCATTTTGGACAACGACCGCAACTTCCTGATTGTGAAAGGTGAAAACTTCTCTATGGATTTCAACAAACACAACGGTTATCTCTGCCGTTACGACGTCAACGGCATGCAACTGATGGAAGATGGCAGCGCACTGACTCCTAACTTCTGGCGTGCACCGACCGACAATGACTTCGGAGCCGGACTGCAACACAAATATGCCGCCTGGAAGAATCCGGAACTGAAACTGACTTCTCTGAAACATGCTATTGAAAACGATCAGGCAGTGGTTCGTGCCGAATATGATATGAAGTCGATTGGCGGAACATTATCGCTGACTTACACCATTAACAACAAGGGAGCAGTGAAAATTACCCAAAAGATGGCGGCAGACAAAAGCAAGAAAGTTTCTGACATGTTCCGTTTCGGTATGCAAATGCGTATGCCGGTCAACTTCAACGAGATAGAATATTACGGCCGTGGTCCGGGAGAAAACTATGCCGACCGCAACCACGCGGCAATGTTAGGAAAATATCGCCAAACTGTGGAAGAACAATTCTATCCTTACATCCGCCCGCAGGAAACCGGAACAAAAACGGATATCCGCTGGTGGAGACTTCTGAACATCAGTGGCAACGGACTGCAATTCGTATCGAGTGCTCCTTTCTCCGCTTCTGCCCTGAATTACACCATCGAGTCATTGGATGACGGCGACGGCAAAGACCAGCGTCACTCACCGGAAGTAGAAAAGGCAGACTTCACCAACTTCTGTATCGACAAAGCACAAACCGGACTTGCCTGTGTCAACAGTTGGGGAGCTATTGCACTGGAAAAATATCGTCTTCCTTATCAGGATTATGAGTTAAGTTTTATTATGACTCCTGTATATCATAAAATAAAGTAAAAAACATAGTTAAAAAACACGGTATCAGAGAACAAGAATACCGAATTTAAAGTACTTTTGCAACCGGAAACTAAATTAAGGAATTTAGTTTCCGGTTTTTCTTCCTTAACCCCCTTATCTATATGGATGAACAGCACACTGGCAACAAACGCATTAAATTAAAAAACAGATATTTATAAGTATGAAAAGTAGAATTGTTTTATTTGCATTTTGCGTAGCCCTCTTGTCTAGTTGTGGCAATAAGGGCAATGACACAGGAAAGGTTCCTGAATATGCAGTACAAGAGTTACAAAAAACGACTGCTAATTTAACAACTGCCTATCCGGCTACAATTAAAGGAAAACAAGATGTAGAAATCCGCCCCCAAGTATCGGGCTTCATCACGAAACTCTGTGTAGACGAAGGAGCAGCTGTACGTAAAGGACAAGTGTTGTTCATTGTTGATCCGACTCAATACGAAGCAGCTGTACGCACTGCCAAAGCAGCAGTGGCTACAGCAGAAGCAGCAGTGAGCACCCAACAGATGACGTATGACAATAAGAAAGAGTTGAACAAAAAGCAAATCATCAGTGACTATGACCTGGCAATGGCAGAAAATTCCCTGGCACAGACCAAAGCCCAGCTGGCACAAGCAAAAGCACAACTGACCACTGCTCAACAGAACTTGTCATTCACACAGGTTAAAAGTCCGTCAGATGGCGTTATCAACAATATCCCTTATCGTGTAGGAGCATTGGTAAGCCCTTCTATCGCTACACCGATGACTACTGTTTCCGAGATTGACGAAGTATATGTATACTTCTCAATGACAGAAAAGGAATTGCTGGCAATGACCAAGTCCGGTAGCACTATCAAAGAAGAAATCAGCAAAATACCGACTATCAAACTGCAATTAATTGATGGTTCCACATACGATATAGAGGGTAAAGTAGATGCTATCACAGGGGTTATCGACCAATCCACCGGTTCGGTAAGCATCCGTGCTATCTTCCCGAATAAGGAACATGTATTGCGTAGCGGAGGTACTGCAAACGTCCTGATTCCTTATACCATGGAGAATGTAATCACTATACCGCAGTCTGCAACAGTAGAAATCCAGGATAAGAAGTTCGTTTACGTTTTGCAACCGGACAACACGGTAAAATATACAGAAATCAAAATCTTCAATCTGGATAACGGAAAAGAGTACTTGGTTACTTCCGGTTTGAATTCAGGAGATAAAATCGTAATCGAAGGAGTACAAAACCTGAAAGACGGTCAGAAGGTTCAGCCTATCACACCGGCGCAAAAAGAAGCAAACTATCAACAACATTTGAAAGACCAACACGACGGTAATTTAGCCACAGCCTTCAACTAATAATCAGATAATCATTATGAAATTAGATAGATTTATTAACCGTCCGGTACTATCAACCGTTATTTCTATCCTGATAGTCATCCTGGGGGCTATCGGATTGGCGACACTGCCTATCACGCAGTATCCGGACATCGCGCCTCCTACCGTTTCGGTAAGAGCCACCTATACGGGAGCCAGTGCATCGACCGTATTGAATTCCGTAATTGCTCCATTGGAGGAACAAATCAACGGTGTAGAAAACATGATGTATATGACCTCAACTGCGTCAAACACGGGTTCCGGTGATATATCCATATATTTCAAACAAGGAACAGACCCGGACATGGCTGCCGTCAACGTGCAAAACCGTGTCTCTATGGCACAAGGTCTGCTGCCTGCCGAAGTAACTAGAGTCGGTGTAACCACTCAAAAACGCCAGACTTCCATGCTGGTAGTATTCTCTCTCTATGATGAGACAGATACATATAGCGAATCGTTTATTGAAAACTATGCTAAGATCAACCTGATTCCTCAAGTTCAACGTGTACAGGGTGTAGGTGACGCCAACGTTTTGGGTCAGGATTATTCTATGCGTATCTGGTTACGACCGGACGTCATGGCACAATACAAGCTCGTTCCCGGTGATGTTTCCGCTGCTCTGGCAGAACAGAATGTCGAAGCTGCTCCAGGACAGTTCGGTGAACGCAGTAACCAGACTTTCCAATACACCATCCGTTATAAAGGACGCTTGCAACAGCCTGAAGAGTTTGAAAATATCGTTATCAAATCTCTTCCTGACGGTGAAGTACTCCGTCTGAAAGATATAGCAGAAATTCAGCTGGACCGCTTGGGATATAACTTTACCAACCGGGTAGACGGGCACAAGTCTGTGACTTGTATCGTATACCAGATGGCAGGAACCAATGCGACACAGACCATCAGTGATATTGAGGCATTGTTGGATGAAGCATCAAAAACGTTGCCTACCGGATTGAAGCTGAACATCTCCATGAATGCCAACGACTTCCTTTTCGCTTCTATCCATGAAGTGTTGAAGACGTTGATCGAAGCATTTATTCTGGTGTTTATCGTAGTGTATATCTTCTTGCAGGATTTACGTTCCACATTGATTCCGACTATCGCCATTCCGGTAGCTCTGATCGGTACTTTCTTCATCCTGTCCCTGGTAGGATTCAGTTTGAACTTGTTGACGTTATGTGCGCTCGTGCTTGCTATCGCGATTGTGGTCGACGATGCGATTGTGGTCGTCGAGGGTGTGCATGCCAAGCTTGACCAAGGTTATACATCTGCCCGTCTGGCTTCTATCGATGCTATGAATGAATTGGGTGGTGCTATCGTATCTATTACGCTGGTCATGATGGCCGTATTCGTTCCGGTAAGTTTCATGGGAGGTACAGCAGGAACATTCTATCGTCAGTTCGGTATGACTATGGCTATCGCTATCGGTCTGTCCGCATTGAACGCATTGACTTTGAGTCCGGCTTTGTGCGCCGTTCTTCTGAAACCTCACAAAAAAGAAGACGGAACAACAGAAGACTCCACATTGAAAGAACGTATGAAAGTAGCCTATACGGCAGCCCATACAACCATGATCAACAGATATACCGAGGCTATCGGAAAGATGTTGCATCCGGGAATTACACTTACTTTCACGCTTATTGCCATTCTCGGCATGATCTTCGGTTTGTTCAGTATCAATCCGATAGTTACTGCAATTTTCGTAGTGCTTAGTATTCTGGCACTGATCGGAATGAGTACGAAGAAGTTTAAAAACAGATTCAACGATACATACGAATCAATCCTGAAACGTTATAAGAAACGAGTACTGTTCTTTATCCAGAAGAAATGGTTGTCTATGGGATTAGTTGTCGCTTCCATTGCGATACTTGTATTCTTCATGAACACCACTCCGACAGGTATGGTGCCTAATGAAGATACCGGAACGCTGATGGGAGCAGTGACATTGCCTCCGGGTACTTCCCAAGACCGTTCTGAAAAAATCCTGGCACGTGTAGACAGTCTGATCGCTTCCGATCCTGCGGTATTGTCACGTACCATGATTTCCGGATTCAGCTTTATCGGTGGGCAGGGACCGTCATACGGTTCTTTCATCATCAAACTGAAAGACTGGGACGAACGTTCCATGATACAGAATTCAGACGTTGTAGTCGGTTCCTTGTATATGCGTGCACAAAAGATTATCAAAGAAGCACAGGTATTGTTCTTCGCTCCTCCTATGATCCCGGGTTACTCGGCATCTACGGATATTGAGGTAAATATGCAAGATAAGACCGGTGGTGACCTGAACAAATTCTTCGATGTGGTTAATGATTATACGGCAGCATTGGAAGCACGTCCGGAAATCAATTCGGCAAAGACTTCCTTCAACCCGAATTTCCCGCAATACATGATCGACATCGATGCAGCAGCTTGTAAAAAAGCAGGTATCAGCCCGAGCGATATCCTCACTACCATGCAAGGATATTACGGAGGTTTGTATGCATCCAACTTCAACCGTTTCGGTAAGATGTATCGTGTTATGATTCAGTCAGATCCATTGTCACGCAAAAACTTGGAATCTTTGAAGAATATCAAGGTGCGTAATAGTGCAGGTGAGATGGCCCCGATTGCCCAGTTCATCTCTGTGGAGAAAGTATATGGTCCGGATATTATCAGCCGTTTCAACCTTTATACCTCTATGAAAGTAATGGTAGCTCCGGCAAGTGGTTATACATCCGGTCAGGCATTGACTGCCCTCGCCGAGGTTGCCCAAGAAAACCTGCCTACCGGTTATACGTATGAATTAGGAGGTATGGCGCGTGAAGAGGCTCAAAGTAGCGGAAGTGCTACCGGACTGATTTTTGTGCTCTGTTTCGTATTCGTTTACTTATTGTTGAGTGCACAGTACGAAAGTTACATTCTTCCGCTGGCTGTATTGTTATCCGTTCCGTTCGGTCTGTTAGGAAGCTTCCTGTTTGTGAACGGTGTAAGTGCTATCGGTAATATTTCGGCATTGAAGATGATTCTGGGTACGATGTCCAATAATATCTATATGCAGATCGCGTTAATCATGTTGATGGGTCTGTTGGCAAAGAATGCCATCTTGATTGTAGAGTTCGCCCTCGACCGTCGTAAGATGGGTATGAGTATCACTTGGGCAGCCGTATTGGGTGCCGGTGCCCGTCTCCGCCCGATTTTGATGACATCATTGGCTATGGTAGTCGGTTTGCTTCCGTTGATGTTTGCCTTCGGTGTAGGTGCTCACGGTAACCGTACACTAGGTACAGCTTCTATCGGTGGTATGTTAATCGGTATGATTTGCCAGATTTTTATCGTTCCTGCACTGTTTGTAGTCTTCCAGTACTTACAAGAGAAGGTTAAACCGATGGAATGGGAAGATATCGACAATACAGATGCCGTAACAGAGATTGAACAATACGCTAAATAATGAAATTCGATATGAAGAAACAGATTCTATATATGTTGTGCGCAACTGCTCTCTTGAGCAGCTGCCACATCTATAAGTCGTATGACAGACCCGAAGACATCACTACTTCCGGCCTGTATCGCGATCCGGTAGCGGATAATGATACACTGGTTTCGGATACAGCCAACTTCGGTAATCTGCCGTGGAGAGAAGTCTTCACCGACCCGCAACTCCAGTCTCTCATCGAAACGGGACTGAAACAAAATACAGACCTCTTGTCCGCCGCTCAAAATGTGAAAGCAGCAGAAGCGTCCCTCATGTCGGCACGCCTGGCTTATGCCCCGTCATTAGGATTGTCTCCGCAAGGAACGATCAGCAGCTTTGACAAGAATGCAGCTACAAAAACTTATTCATTACCTGTCACAGCCAGTTGGCAAATCGATTTATTCGGTCAGTTGCTGAACGCCAAACGAGGTGCCCAAGTTGCTCTGAAGCAAACAAAGGCTTATCGCCAGGCAGTACAGACACAGGTGATCTCTAACATCGCCAATATGTATTATACATTAATGATGTTGGACCGCCAGTTGGAAATAACCAAAGCTACGGCAGAAATCCTGAAAAAGAATGCCGAAACAATGGAAGCCATGAAGGACGCTGCCATGTACAACATCAATTCTGCCGGCGTGGAACAAAGCAAAGCTGCTTATGCGCAGGTACTCGCCAGCATCCCCGATATCGAACAGAGCATCCGCGAAACGGAAAACGCATTGTCTACTCTTTTAGGCGAAGCTCCCCACGCCATCAAACGTGGTGTATTGGAAGCACAAGTGCTTCCGACCGAACTTTCGGCTGGTGTACCCATCCAGTTATTATCCAATCGTCCGGACGTAAAAGCAGCAGAAATGTCATTGGCAGGCTGCTATTATGACACCAACTCCGCACGTGCCGCTTTCTATCCGCAAATCACGCTTAGCGGTTCGGCAGGATGGACTAATAATTCCGGAGCCGGCATCGTTAATCCTGGTAAATTACTGGCTTCTGTTGTCGGTTCGCTGACACAGCCATTGTTCTACCGGGGACAAAACATTGCTCGTCTGAAAGCTGCCAAAGCCCAGGAAGAATCTGCGAAGTTATCTTTCCAGCAGGCCTTGTTGAATGCCGGTAGTGAAGTCAGCAATGCGCTAAGTTTATACCAAAAGACGAGTGAAAAGGTAGAATCTCGTCAAATGCAAGTAGAATCTGCAAAAAAAGCTTCGGAAGATACAAAAGAATTGTTTAACTTAGGGACTTCAACCTACCTGGAAGTATTGTCTGCACAGCAGGCTTACTTGAGCGCACAAATCTCACAGGTTTCTGATTGCTTTGACCGGATGCAGGCCGTAGTAAGCCTTTACCAGGCACTGGGTGGTGGAAGAGAAGAATAACTTTAAACATATACTATTATGATTAGTCCGTTAGCTTACGTAGATCCCGAAGCAAAGCTGGGCAAGAATGTAACTGTTCTGCCTTTTGCCTACATTGAAAAGAATGTAGAGATCGGGGATGACTGCGTCATCATGTCTTACGCTAGTATCCTGCAAGGTACTAAAATGGGAAAAGGAAACAAGGTACATCAGAATGCTGTCCTCGGAGCGGAACCACAAGATTTCCACTATACCGGTGAAGAAAGCAGCCTGATTATCGGAGATAATAACGATATTCGTGAGAATGTAGTAATCAGCCGCGCTACATTTGGCGGCAATGCTACCAAAATCGGAAACGGAAACTACCTGATGGACAAAGTACATCTTTGCCATGATGTACAAATCAACAATAACTGTGTAGTAGGCATCGGCACTACTATCGCTGGTGAATGTACGTTGGATGACAGTGCTATTCTAAGTGGAAACGTTACCCTGCATCAGTATTGCCACATAGGTAGCTGGACATTAGTACAAAGCGGCTGCCGTATATCTAAAGATGTACCTCCGTACGTTATCATGTCAGGAAATCCGGTAGCATATCATGGCGTAAACGCCGTAGTTCTTTCTCAACATCGCAATACATCAGAAAGAATCCTTCGTCACATCGCTAATGCATACCGTTTGATTTATCAGGGTAATTTCAGTGTTCAGGATGCCGTACAGAAAATTATCGATCAGGTTCCTATGAGTGAAGAAATCGAGAATATTGTAAATTTCGTGAAGAACTCGGAAAGAGGTATTGTGAAATAAACAATGTAATATCTATAAGAAGAAAGGGTGATGCTTAAAGAAAAGCGTCACCCTTCTTTTTTATAGATGGATGACGCAATAGATAATATTTTTACAAATGGAGGATATTTCAGTGATTCAGCGACATTAGTGATTCATCTTCAAATCCAGAGATTCAATTCATCATTCAAATTCCAAAGTACCGAAGAAATCGGGGCGATGGAAATCCGGTTGGTCAATCTCTATTGGATTCCATGAAAGGAAATGAGGAGTCTGCAACTCATCACCACACTTATAGAAATTAGCTTTTATCTCCTTTCCATCGAGTGATTCAATCTGATGCTTAAAGAATACAGCATACGGAATGATGAGAGCAACTTCCCAGTCTGTCTCCTCGACACGTTCTGCAAAAGGCTGATTACCCAGACTAGACCAACGTTGCACGAGAGCAGTCACTTCTTTCGGTGCATGTTCCCGGTTGTTACGAACAGGACCGGCACCTACCAGGATAGTTCCGATGCAATTACATTCTATATTATAATAGATCCCGTCACCTGCAGGTATAGAAAAGAATTCTACACAGGAATCAGTCCATACAGAACCGTTATCTTCGCCGTATTTGGCACGTACACTCTCCTCTTTCACTTTAAAGTGTAGCAAAATTGAGTTCTGCGTATGAGCAATGCGAAAGTTCACTTTGGGTTTGTATGGATATTCAGCCCAATTGACACACTGAACCGGCTGAAAATCTATTTTTTCTTCATCGAATAATTTAGGAAGCGAACAAGCCTCCACGTTAGCCGCACTAATTTTCTTTACTTTCATATATCTTTCGTTTGAATGATACAAATATAGTTACTTTCTTCTAATAAGATTCACTGAAATCGAATAAAAACAATATATTTGCATAGATGTAAACACCTTAAAAAATAAATTAGTGAGAAAAGCAATCCTTTTATTTCTGCTATTTTTAAGCGTAGCCGCAGTCCGCACACAAGGTCAAAACATCACTTTCAGTCATTTGACCACGGACGACGGGCTTTCCCAGTTCTCTGTTAATAGCCTTTATATTGACGAACGGGGAATTATATGGATCGGTACGCGTGAAGGACTTAACCGATATAACGGTAACGATATTAAAAGTTTCAAACTCAATAAGAACGACCCGAACAGCTTGTTCAGCAATACTGTGTTGCGCATCACCGGAAACAAAAACGGGAAAGTATACTTGCTCTGTACGGACGGGGTGGCAGAATTTGATCTGACGACACAAAAATTCAAGACGTTGCTGCAAGGCAATGTGGATGCTATTTATTATAATGAGAGATTATATATAAGTAAAAGAGAAGATGTGTTCGTGTTGAACGAAAGCACAGGCAACTTTGATCTTTACTACCATCTCGCCGGAAAGAATATCTCTTTATCCTGCATCCATCTGGACAAAAAGAAGAACCTCTGGATGGGAACGACAAGAAACGGGCTTTATTGCCTGTCGGAGGGCAAGGAGCTTTCACAACCTATTACTAAAGGAAATATCGCCAGCATCTATGAAGATTCTGCCAAGGAGTTATGGATCGGCAGTTGGGAAGAAGGACTTTACCACATAAAGAAAGACGGAAGCATCGAAAACTTCCGCCACGATCCGAAAAGCCCGAACAGCCTCTGCTCCGACTTTGTGAGAAGTTGTTGCGAAGACAACGCAGGTAACCTGTGGATAGGAACATTTCACGGTCTGAACCGATACGACAAAAGCACAGGTAAATTCCATCTTTATACCGCCAATAATGACAAACCCGACGGCCTCACCCACTCTTCTATCTGGTGCATCGTGAAAGACGAACAAGGTACAATCTGGCTGGGAACTTACTTCGGAGGCGTCAATTACTTCAACCCGGAATATGAAATCTATACCCGTTACAAAACGGGAGATACAGAAAAAGAAGGTTTAAGTAGCCCGATCGTCGGCAGAATGACTGAAGATAAGGACGGGAACCTGTGGATTTGTACCGAAGGCGGCGGCGTGAATGTGTATAACCGGAAGGATAACACCTATCGGTGGTATCGCCACGAAGAAGGAAAGAATAGTATTTCCCATAATAATGTAAAAGCGATCTATTATGACCAGGATAATGAAATTATGTGGGTAGGTACACATTTGGGAGGTCTGAACAAACTCGACTTGCGTACCAATCGTTTCACAGCCTACCGAATGAAAGCGGGAGATCCAACCTCACTGCCTTCAGATATTGTCCGCGACATTGTGCCATATAAAAATAAACTGGTCGTTGCCACACAAAATGGTGTCTGTCTTTTCAATCCGGCAACAGGGACTTGTCAGCAACTCTTCAAAGAGACAAAAGAAGGGAGAGGCATTGGCATGGTAGCCAGCCTTTGCATTGATAAAGACGGCACATTATGGATTGCAGCCACCGGAGAGGGCGTTTACTCCTATCAGTTCGATAGCAATAAACTAACTAATTACCCGCATAATCCTGCCAATCCGAACAGTCTAAGCAACAACAATGTCAACAGCATCATGCAGGACAGCGACGGCAATTTGTGGTTCTGTACCTCCGGAAGTGGTCTCGACCGTTACCGCAAGGAAAGTGATGACTTCGAGAACTTTGACGTACAGAAAGACGGTTTATCCAGTGACTGCATCTACGAAGTATGCGAATCGTCCATACAGCAAGGAGACTTATTGCTGATTACCAATCAGGGATTCTCACAGTTCAACTATCCAAGCAAGAAATTCTATAATTACGGTACGGAAAATGGATTCCCGTTGACTGCCGTCAATGAAAACGCACTATTTGTGACACATGACGGAGAAGTATTCCTTGGCGGTATTCAGGGAATGATTTCTTTCTGGGAGAAGAAATTACATTTCACTCCTAAATCGTATAATATCATTCTTTCCCGCCTGCTTGTCAACGGAAAAGAAGTAGTTCCGGGAGATGAAAGCGGCATCCTGGAACAGTCGATCTGTCATACTCCGGAAATCAGTCTGAAAGCGAATCAATCGATGTTTAGCATCGAATATGCCACTTCCAACTTCATCCCTGCCAACAGAGATGAAATTCTCTATCGCCTGGAGGGTTTCTCGGACGAATGGAACCATACTTACCGGAAGCAAACGCTGATTACTTATACAAACCTGAATCCGGGTAAATATACCCTTGTCATCAAATCACAGAGGGAAGGAATAAAAGAGGCCAGACTGCTGATTATCGTACTCCCTTCATGGTATGAGACATGGTGGGCTTACCTGATTTATACCATTGTCACTATCAGTCTGTTATGGTATCTTATTCAGAACTATAATTCGCGCATCAAACTCCGTGAGTCTTTGAAGTACGAAAAGAAGCATATTGAAGACCTTGAAGCATTGAACCAGTCAAAACTCCGTTTCTTCACTAACATCTCGCACGAATTCCGCACACCGTTAACGCTGATCGTGGGACAAGTGGAAACTTTGTTGCAGGTGCAGACATTTACGCCTAATATATATAATAAGGTGTTGGGAATCTACAAGAACAGTCTCCAATTACGGGAACTGATTACGGAACTTCTTGATTTCCGTAAACAGGAACAGGGACACATGAAGATCAAAGTAAGCCAGCACAACCTGGTTAACTTCCTGTATGAGAATTATCTGCTCTTCCTCGAATACGCCAGCAGTAAACAAATCAACTTCAAGTTCAACAAACAAAAGGATGACATTGAAGTGTGGTATGACCAAAAGCAGATGCAGAAAGTAATAAACAACCTGCTGTCTAATGCAGTGAAGCATACCAAGGCCGAAGATACGATTTCGATTAATGTATCGCAGGAGAAAGACCATGTCATCATTGAAATAAAAGATACCGGTACAGGTATCGCCGCAGCCGAAATTGATAAGATATTCGACCGTTTCTATCAGACCGAGCATCTCAACTCGCTGAATACCGGAGCCGGTACAGGCATCGGACTGGCACTGACGAAAGGTATTGTGGAACTTCATCACGGCACAATCCGGGTGGAAAGCGAGCCGGGCAAAGGAAGCAGTTTCATTATCACCCTCAAACTAGGCAAGGAACACTTCACAGAAGAGCAAATAGCGAAAGATGATACGGAAACCATCCAGCAAACAGAGACTATTGTTCCTTCAGTAGAAATAATCCCTGATTCGGAATGGAAAGAAGAAGATAACAAGCGTATCGAAGACGCCAAAATGCTGATAGTGGAAGACAATGAATCTATCAAGCAGATGTTAGTCGGTATTTTCGAAACATTCTATCAAGTTAGTACGGCTTCCGACGGAGTAGAAGCATTAGAGATGATACAGAAGGATATGCCGAGCATCATTTTAAGTGATGTCGTAATGCCACGCATGTCGGGTACGGAACTTTGCAAACAGATCAAGACGGACTTTAACACTTGCCATATTCCGGTGGTATTATTAACCGCACGTACTGCTATAGAGCACAATATCGAAGGTTTGAAGATTGGTGCGGATGATTATATCACGAAACCGTTTAATACCAATCTTCTGATTTCCCGCTGCAATAACCTGGTTAATTCCCGCCGGCTATTGCAAGAGAAGTTCAGCAAACAACCACAGGCTTTTGCCCAAATGTTGGCTACCAACCCGATGGATAAGGAGATGCTCGACCGCGCGATGGCCATTATCGAACGTCATCTGGACAATACGGATTTCAACGTTAATATCTTCGCCCGCGAAATGGGTATGGCACGTACGAACCTATTCACTAAACTGAAAGCAGTTACAGGCCAGACCCCGAATGATTTCATCCTAAGCATACGTCTCAAAAAAGGCGCTGTCATGTTAAGGAATAACCCGGAGCTGAATATCACGGAGATCTCTGACCGGATTGGGTTCTCCTCCTCCCGCTATTTCAGTAAATGTTTCAAGGAGATTTATCACGTCAGTCCGCTGGCTTATCGTAAAGGAGAAGAGAGCGAAGAAGAAGGGGACGGAGAAGAAACAGATTAGCAGGCAACTATACAAGCACTCTTGCAAAATAATCTTATATTATTAGGCACGGATCACACGGATTTCACGGATTAAAAAACGATGAGTATGAAAACAACAGCGTTAATCCGTGTAATCCGTGCCTAAATTTATGATATAAACGGTTTCTTAGTCCGGACATCTTCGCCCGAATAAAGAAGGTAACTTCTTAAGTGTACTATTTTGTACTTCACTTGTACATTCCTACTCATTCTTTTTCTTCCATTCGCTTATCTTTGTGTTCATTACATTATTTCCTAAAACATTCAGCATTATGAAAAACGTTTCGCGTCTACTTCCCCTATTGTCTGGCATCGTCACGCTGTCAGGATGCAATCATGCACCCCAAAAGAACAATGGGCAGAATAGCCAAAAGCCTAACATTATTTATATATTTGCAGATGATCTCGGCATTGGTGATTTAAGTTGTTATGGAGCAACGAAAGTGAGCACTCCCAACATTGACCGGTTGGCAGGACAAGGAGTACAATTCACCAATGCTTATGCAACTTCTGCCACCAGCACCCCTTCCCGTTTCGGACTCCTGACAGGTATGTATCCCTGGAGACAGGAAAACACAGGAATCGCTCCCGGTAACTCCGAACTCATTATCGACACTACCTGCGTCACCATGGCAGATATGCTGAAAGATGCAGGATACGCAACCGGTGCAGTTGGGAAATGGCATCTGGGACTCGGTCCGAAAGGTGGAACCGACTTTAACAACCCAATTACCCCTAACGCGCAAAGCATCGGTTTCGACTACGAATTTATTATTCCGGCTACCGTAGACCGTGTACCTTGTGTATTTGTAGAAAACGGACATGTCGTAGGACTTGACCTCAATGACCCTATCACCGTAAGCTACAACCACAAAGTAGGCAACTGGCCTACGGGAGAAGAGAATCCGGAGCTCGTCACTTTAAAGCCCAGCCAGGGACACAACAATACAATTATCAACGGCATTCCCCGCATCGGTTGGATGACCGGAGGAAAATCCGCCCTTTGGAAAGATGAAGACATAGCCGATATCATCACTCATAAGGCTAAGAATTTCATTGCATCCCATCAGGAAGAACCCTTCTTCTTATATATGGGTACGCAAGACGTACATGTACCGCGCATCCCCCACCCACGTTTCGCAGGCAAAAGCGGACTCGGCACTCGTGGCGACGTCATCCTGCAACTGGACTGGACCATAGGTGAAATCATGCACACACTGGATAGCCTCCACATCGCAGACAACACCATCCTGATCTTTACCAGCGATAACGGTCCTGTTATCGACGACGGCTATCAAGACCAAGCTTACGAACTTCTCAACGGACATACTCCGATGGGAATCTACCGTGGTGGAAAATACAGCGCTTACGAAGCGGGTACACGCGTTCCATTTATTGTCCGTTGGCCTGCCCGGGTGAAGCCGAACAAGCAACAAGCTCTTTTCTCTCAAATAGATGTGTATGCATCGCTCGCTTCACTTTTGGAGCAACCTTTACGCAAGGGAGCTGCCCCCGACAGTCAGGAGCATCTGAACGTTCTCCTCGGCAAAAATAATACAAACCGTGAGTATGTCGTTCAACAGAATCTCAATAACACACTTGCCATCATAAAAGGTCAATGGAAATACATCGAACCGAGCGACGGCCCTGCTATCGAACATTGGACAAAAATGGAGTTAGGCAACGACAAACAGCCTCAACTATATGATTTATCTTCCGATCCATCGGAGAAAACGAATGTATCAAAACAATATCCCGACATAGTGAAAGAATTATCTGAATTACTGGAATCCGTAAAAGAAAAATAGTTTATGAGAACAGAAAAATTGTATGATTTTGCACCAATCTTGAATAATTCTATCCATATTAGAATATTCAATCCGTCTATCTTTGCAAGCGTAGATTCAATAAAATCACTTAATTTTTAATATATGAAAAAACATTTATCCACTCAAACTAGAAAAAGGATGCTCTCCTCCATCGGACTGATCTTGTTTTCTGTTTCTTTTGTACTTGCACAGGTACTTGTTAAAGGTACAGTGAAGGATAACTTAGGAGAAGGAGTGCCGGGAGCCAGTGTTCAGGTAAAAGGTACTTCGCAAGGAACAATCACTGACCTTGACGGTAAATTTGCTTTTAACGTGCCCAATAAGAATTCAATATTGGTTATTTCTTTCATTGGTTATGTCACTGTAGAAATAAAGGCGGATACTCAAAAGCCAATGGTTATCACATTGAAGGAAGACACAAAGACATTGGACGAAGTGGTAGTAGTCGGCTATCAGGAAATACGCAAAAGAGACCTGACGGGTTCTGTTGCCAAAGCCAGCATGGCAGAACTTCTTAGCACTCCGACTGCTTCTTTCGGCGAGACATTAGGCGGACGTATTGCCGGTGTCAACGTAAGTTCGGGCGAAGGTATGCCGGGCGGACAGATGAACATCGTCATCCGTGGTAACAACTCTTTGACACAGGACAACTCTCCTCTTTATGTCATTGACGGTTTCCCGGTGGAAGACCCCTCCATAGCCGCAGCCATCAATCAGAACGATATTGAGTCACTCGATTTCCTGAAGGATGCCTCTGCTACCGCTATCTACGGTGCCCGTGGTGCCAATGGTGTCGTGATGATTACAACCAAGAAAGGAACAATCGGCCAGCCTAAAATTAAATATGACGGAAGTTTCGGTATTCAGCATATCACCAAAACGATTCCGATGATGGATGCATACGAGTTCGTCAAACTACAGGCAGAACGTAGTCCCAAAGATATGGAAACTACCTACTTCATGAATTATGACGGTAAGAAATGGGGACTGGAAGATTATAGGAATATCCCGCAATATAACTGGCAGGATGAAATCTTCCGCAGCGCATGGATGCAAAGCCACAATGTTAGCCTGACCGGTGGTTCGGAAGGAGTTCGCTACAATGCTTCTTTATCTTATTATGACCAGGACGGTATCTTATTGGAATCAAACTACAAACGTGTACAAGGCCGTATGGGTACTACCATCCAAAAGAAGAAACTGAAAATCTATCTGACAACCAACTATTCAAGCACTACAACCACTGGTGGTTCTCCTTCCCAGAACTCATACAGTGGTATGAATAACCTGTTCTATAGTGTATGGGGATATCGCCCCGTGACTGAACCGGACAGACCATTAAACTCATTGATGGATAACATCATGGACGACGCGATAAACAATACCAACGATTATCGTTTCAATCCTATCATGTCCTTGAAAAACGAATATCGCAAGACGTATGCGAACTACATTCAGTTCAACGGATTTGCAGAATATGAATTTATCAAAGGATTGAAGTTGAAAGTTTCAGGCGGCTACACATTCGATACCCGCAAAGGGGAAACATTCAACAACTCGAAGACCCGTTATGGTAATCCGAAATCATCCGATAAGGTAAATGCAGAAATCTACCATTCTCAACGTGCAACATGGTTGAACGAAAATATTCTGACCTATCAGACCAATATCAAACGGAAGCATTTCTTCAATAGCATGGTAGGTGTAACCCTGCAGAATTCCGACTATGAATACTATTCATACAAAACGGTACAGATTCCGAACGAAGCACTCGGCATGGCGGGAATGAGTGAAGGAACTCCCAGTACGACTAAATCATTAAAGAGTTCCTGGTCTATGCTTTCTTTCCTGGGACGTTTGAACTATAACTATAAATCATTGTATTATGCAACGGTTTCTTTCCGTTCCGACGGTTCTTCCAAGTTCCGTGGTGATAACCGTTTCGGCTACTTCCCTTCCGGTTCATTGGCATGGGGATTCATGGAGGAAGATTTTATGAAACCATTGAAGTCTGTTGTTTCTTCAGGTAAATTAAGAGCAAGCTGGGGATTGACCGGTAACAACCGTGTAGGCGAGTATGATACGTATGCTTTATATCAGATATTAAAAGATAAAGTTGGAGATTTTATTTCGATCGGTAGCCTACCGAGTGGTGTATATCCGTTCGAAAACAGCCTGACAAGTGTAGGTACAGTGCCCACTTCCTTAAGAAACAGAAAACTGAAATGGGAGACTACCGAACAGTGGAACCTAGGCCTGGACTTAGGCTTCCTGGACGAACGCATCGGATTAACCGTAGACTGGTATCGTAAAACGACTCGTGATTTGTTGCTGAATACTGCACTTCCCACCTCTTCCGGTTATTTCAGTGCCATGAAGAATGTAGGAAAGGTACGCAACCAAGGTATCGAGCTCACATTGAACACAACCAATATCAAGAACCGTCATTTCTCATGGACTACTAACTTTAATATCGCATTCAACAAGAACAAAGTATTAGAATTGGCCGAAAACCAATCTTCTCTGTTGAGTGCAGCCAAATTTGACCAGAACTATAACTCTCAATACAGCTACATTGCCAAAGTGGGTTATCCGATGGGAATGATGTACGGATTCATCTACGAAGGTACATACAAATACGAAGATTTCGACAAAGTAGGTGATACATATACACTGAAACGCAATGTTCCGTATTTCTCTTCCGAAAGTAATACACAACCGGGTATGCCGAAATACGCAGACCTGAATGGTGACGGTATCATCGACGATAACGACCGCACTATGATCGGTAACGGTATGCCGAAACATACGGGCGGATTTACCAACAATTTCGAATACAAAGGATTTGACTTGAGCATCTTCTTCCAATGGTCGTATGGAAACGATGTATTGAATGCCAACCGCCTGTTCTTCGAGAACAGCAATAAAACACGTGACTTGAACCAATACGCAAGTTACGCAGACCGCTGGACACCGGAAAATCCGGAAAGTAATATTCCGAGAGCTACCGACTCCGGTTCTAACAAAGTGTTCTCTACACGTATTATCGAAGATGGTTCGTTCCTTCGTCTGAAGACCGTGTCTTTAGGATATACACTGCCGAAACAACTGACCAAGAAATGGAAGATAGACAATGCACGCGTATTCGTTGCCGGTCAGAATCTATGGACATGTACAGGGTATTCCGGTTACGACCCGGAAGTATCTATCCGTGAAGGCGCACTGACTCCGGGACTGGACTTCTCCGCTTATCCGAGAGCCTACTCTATCAGTTTTGGTATAAACTTAGGTTTCTAATCAATCATCCTTCAAACAATTACGTATATGAAAACAATAAAAATAATCATCATATCACTTCTTGTCGGACTTAACCTGACTTCCTGCGATTTCTTGGAAAAAGACCCGACATACACCACTCCTGAAAACTTCTTCAAAAATGAAGCGGACGCTACCTCTTGGCTGACAGGAACCTATGCCATTCTGGGACAAAGTTCCTTCTACGGAAATGAGTTCTTATACCTTGTAGGAGGTGACGATCTGGGACACTATGGTGGTGCCAACCGCGGACCTAACAAAAGTGGGTTGATCTGTAACAATGCCAACACAAGTGATCCGGCCGTTGCAGCATTGTGGTACACATTATACTCCGGCATCAACAGAGCCAATATTTTCCTGGAAAATATTGATGCAGTGCCCGATATGAACGACGATACCCGCAAGCAGTACAAAGCCGAAGCCCGTTTCTTACGCGCATTCTATTATTTTACTTTGGTAGAATGTTGGGGAGATGTACCTTTCAAGACTACTTCTACAGAAGATGCCTATAACCTCTCCATTCCACGTACGGACAAACAGACGATTTATGATTTTATCATCAAAGAGATGTATGGTTCTGCCGAGGATCTCAAATCTGCTCAAGATTTGAACTATTTACCGGGACGTGTTTCCAAATCGGCTGCTTGGGGAATGTTGGCGCGTGTATATATGTTCCGGGCCGGTGAACCTAAACGTGACAAGGAAGTGGGTTTGGCTAACAACACGACTAGTGCCGAGATTACAGAATATTTCAAAAAAGCAAGTTACTATGCACAGTTAGTCAAGAATGAGGGTCATTCACTAACTGCCAAATATTGGGACTTCTTTATCGACATTTGTTCTGATAAGTATAACACTGCTCTCAATAAGGATGGTGCCAAGGCTAATGAAAGTATTTGGGAAGTAGAATTTGCAGGTAACCGTTCGACGGATGTACGTGCAGAAGGTAGAATCGGTAATATTATCGGCATTCAGGGTAAGGACCTTTCTTCCAAAGCATCCATCACTGGTAAAGGTGATCCGGGCTATGCATACGCTTTTATCTGGAATACTCCTAAACTGCTGGAATTGTATGAAGCAAACGATGACATTGACCGTTGCAACTGGAATATTGCTCCATTCACTTACACCCAGTCAGCAGGAGAAGGTACTCCGGTGGACGGTCGTGAATTTGTAAAGGGAAAAAGAGATGAAGTGGAACAACAATACTGGGATAAATCCTTCAGCTATGGTAAAACAGAGCCGGGGTCTACTTACGGTGATCGTGAATCGAAGAACGATGCCAATAAGAACCGCAACAGGGCTGCCGCCAAATATCGTAGAGAATATGAAGCAGACAAGAAGAGTAAAAACGATACTTCCATCAACTTCCCTCTTCTCCGTTACTCTGACATTTTGCTGATGATTGCAGAAGCTGAAAATGAAGTCAACCATGGTCCTAATGATCTGGCTTATGAATGTATCAATACAGTAAGAGAACGTGCAGGAATCAAAAAACTTGCAGCAAATCTGGATGAAGAGAGCTTCCGCAAAGCTATCAAAGACGAACGTGCAATGGAACTCTGTTTCGAGTACACACGCCGTTTCGACCTGATCCGTTGGGGAGACTATTACAAACTGATGCAAGAACAAGTGGACAAGGCACAGGCTGACGAATCCTGGAAGTTCGGAATCAATGTATATACTTACTTCAATATTCCGAAGTCTTACAATTATTTCCCGATTCCTGCCAATGAAATAGGATCAAACGGTGCTATCAAGACGAATAATCCGGGTTGGTAATTCTCTTAATAACTTTAAAAAGAAAAGGACATGAAAACAATATATAAAAGTTTGATGACTATCGCTTTTGCCGGACTATCCCTGGCTTCATGCGACAAGGAATTAAAAGAAGAAACAGCAATGGAAGTGGGTGTGGTGACAGACAGCAATGTCAGCTTCGATGGCAAAACTGTGACTGTAAAGAAAGGAAGCCCTGTAACGTTCAGCTTTGATGGTGACCCTGATTTTATAACATTCTTCAGTGGAGAAATTGACCATGAATATAGATTCCGCAATCGGACAGAGATGCAAATAGAGGATATTGAAAAATGTGAAATTAATTTCGATATGATCGCCCAATATGACGCACCACCCAAAAACACCCCGCAAACTGCATTAGACATTTTCATTTCCGATAATTTTCCGGGAATGGCCAAGAATAACTTTGAAGCAGATAAGCAACTTGTAGAAGGATTTGACTGGACATATTTAATACCAACAGACGAATTGCCGGTGAAAGTAGAAAGCAATACTAAATCATATCCATACACTAAAAATCTAGCGTCTTATCTTGGAAAACAAATCACCATTGCTTTCCATTACAAAGGCGGTCAGGACGGTACTGTTAGACAACCTAAATTTACTTTTAACAATATACGCATAGAACTGGCTTTTAATAATAATAAATCAGAAACTGTCTATGCAAAAAATCTAGGTTTCACACCACTAAACATTGTAAATAATGAAAGTGACCAGCAATCGGACAAAGTTAAAGACAGAGAGTATGGAGCAGTTGATGGTGGTGTACCCGGATTTTGGAAAACAGTTATACCGACGGAAATAATAGTATCCAGCTCTGCGGCTGGAACTACACTAAAAAATAGTTGGCTAATCTCCGAACCACTCTTACTCAATGGTTCCTGCGATCCTGACGCCGGTGTAGCCATCAAGAATATCTCGCAATCATTAGAGATATACTCACATACCTACGAGGAGGCCGGAACATACACCGCTACCTTCGTAGCCAACAATGCAAACTACGTCCATCAAGGTGGTCAAGTAGTACGTGAACTGACTATAAACGTTGTAGAATAATAGTATATCCCCCAATTTTTCTAACCTTCAATCATAGAAAACGTTTATAAAAATCAGACTTTAATCAATTTAACATTAAAAAGAGAGGGTCCGCGAGGTTCCTCTCTTTTACTTTTTCCATATCTTCATTCTTCACAGAGAAATATTTTTCTTTATTCAACTGGCGTATAAATCAACATTTATATATAAGTTTGCACAAAAATAAAAACAATGCAAAAGACTCTTCCTATTCATTTTGCCCCATTACAAGGTTACACCGACGTAATTTACCGTAATGCTCATGCTGCCTGCTTTGGAGGTATAGACACTTATTACACTCCATTTGTACGACTCGAAAAAGGCAGCTTCCGCCATAGAGACATCCGGGGAATCGAACCCGGGAATAATCAGGTTTCGCATCTGATTCCCCAGCTGATAGCCCCTTCTACTGAAAAGGCTGAGAAGATTTTATCCCTATTCATTGAAAAGGGATATAAGGAAGCCGACATTAATATGGGATGTCCTTTTCCCATATTAACCAAACGCCACAATGGTTCCGGCATTCTTCCTTATCCGGAAGAAGTGAAGGAATTGCTCAATCTTGTTTTGAAGTATCCGGAAATCAGCTTTTCAATAAAGATGAGATTAGGATGGGAAAATCCGGATGAATGTCTTCACTTGGCACCTATCATCAACGACTTACCTTTGCGGCAAGTAACCATGCATCCCCGATTAGGGAAACAGCAATATAAAGGGGAAGTAAACCTGGAAGGATTCTCCGCCTTCCAGGAGGTATGCAAGCATCCGCTTATCTATAACGGAGACATTCATTCTTTGGAGGATATCCAACGTATCCAGAAACAATTTCCGGCATTGGCAGGCATTATGATTGGGCGGGGACTGCTTGCCAATCCGGCTCTGGCTTTGGAGTATAAAGAGAATCGAATCTTAACCGCCGATGAAATGAGGGAAAAATTTCATTCGATGCATACATCTGTATACACTCAATATGCAGAACAGTTGGAAGGAGGAGACGAACAGCTTCTAAACAAGATGAAAACTTTCTGGGAATATCTGACGCCACAAGCAGACAGAAAATTACTGAAAGCAATTCATAAAAGCGGAAGTCTCAATAAATATAATCAGGCGATTCTAGCCTTTTTTAATCAACGATAAACTGATAAACCGGTAATTTTATGTAATTTTGCGCCCGTTTATAAACAAGCACATTATGAAAAAATACATTCTATTATTTCTTTGTCTGATAACTGTATCAGGCAGTTTCGCACAAATGAAGGATTTCAAGTTCAAATTCTACGGACAAATTCGTACTGATTTCTATTACAATAGTCGTGCCAATGAAGAGACCGTAGACGGGTTGTTCTATATGTACCCGAAAGATAAGGTACGTGATCCGGACGGGAATGATTTGAACTCAACTCCTAACAGTAACTTCTATACCTTGTATTCACGTCTCGGAGTAGACGTTGCCGGTCCGAAGCTGGGAACAGCCAAGACATCTGCCAAAGTAGAGGTCGACTTCCGTGGTACAGGGACTTCTTATTCGGTCATTAGACTCCGCCATGCTTATTTGAATCTGGATTGGGGAAAATCGGCTGTATTGCTCGGGCAAACTTGGCATCCGTTATTTGGAGATGTATCGCCGCAGATTCTTAATCTTTCCGTAGGAGCACCGTTCCAACCTTTCAGCCGTGCGCCACAAATTCGTTATCGCTATACAAACAAAAATTTCCAACTTACCGGAGCAGCAGTGTGGCAATCACAATACACCTCACAAGGTATCAATCCTGACAAACCGAAAGAAAGCAAAAAAAGTCATGAATACTTGAAAAATGGTTGCATTCCGGAGATATATGTAGGAGCTGACTACAAGAAAGACGGTTTATTGGCAGGTGTCGGCATTGAATTGTTATCATTAAAGCCACGCACAAATGCCTTGGGAGCAAACGGAGATAAATATAAAATAGACGAACGCATAACTACCCTTTCTTACGAGGCCCATGCGAAATACACCCATAAAGCCTGGTTCATTGCCGCAAAAAGTGTATTGGGTTCCAATCTTACACAAGCTTCCGGATTAGGCGGATTCGGCATTAAGTCAGTCAACGAGCACACCGGAGAACAGAAATATACTCCAATACGTTTCTCCAGCTCTTGGTTGAATGTTGTCTACGGACAGAAATGGAAACCTGGTATTTTTGTAGGATATGCTAAAAATCTGGGAACAAGCGATGCACTATATGCCCCGAACGGAACTGACGCTCAAGTGTATGGAACGGGAACAAACCTCGACCAGTTAGTAACAGCAGGCGCTGAACTGACCTACAATGTTCCCCATTGGAAATTCGGATTGGAATATACCTTAAGCTCTGCATGGTATGGTTCACTTAATGCCTCCAATGGAAAAATCAGAGATACTCATGCCGTATGCAACAACCGTATTGTTGCTGTTGCCATGTTTATGTTCTAACCCTCTACACAAATATTTTGATTATATATCTGTCACCTGTCACCGATCACTGCCTAATAATTTGATTATAAACGATTAACATTGTGACAGCAATCGGTGACAGCATTATGACAGCAATATTGCTGTCACTGGAAATAAAGGCAAGACGGCATTGCGGAGACGCTTACAAACAGACTAACTACATTTCATAAACCGGAGACATTCATTCCGAGAGTTCAAGCAGTTATATTTATTTCATTAATATACAACCTTTGTTTCAAGGCACGTAACTTTTGTTTTCAAGCCTTGAAACTAAAGTTTCATACGCTTGAAACCAAAGTTTCTCCTTGTAGAAACCAAAGTTTCCGCGGCTGGAAACAACAGTTTCAAAGCTTTGAAACTATTGTTTCTACAAAGGCAAACAGGATATCTCCTAACTGTATAACTCTTATTTCTTCAGTTCCACTTCAAAGCTAGCGCCATCTTTGCAACTGAATCGCAAGATTGTTTGCTTTTCATTGGAAGAGACTACTTTACAATAGGGAGTTTCTTCCACATTCCATCGGCCTTTTATGGTCACAGTCACTGGTATTTCACTACTTCCATTATTAATCCACGGACGAGAGTAGATACTACGTTCAATCCGCTTCCCGTCTTTGTCAAACGCTTCGTCACTTGGACCGCGATACAAAGCCAAATCAGGTTGTGCTACCGTCAGTTTAATCTTATCAGCAGATTCTTGATGAGTCATAACCAGGCAGGAAGTATCCACACGTTGCAACAGACCACCCGGCAACGTTGTTTCAGGAGTTTCAAACAATACATAAGAAACAATCTGCTCAGAAGCGGACTCTACAATATGCGCCTTCCGATCTTGCTGTAATACTTTATAAGCTGGCTTTTTTGCAAACTTCTTCATCGCGGTTTCATTCGTTTGAGGCAAAACAGCGTATTCATACCTTCCGTTTTTTGGTGCCTTTCCATGATCTACAACCAAAGAAACCCAATCACCCTTTGTTTCCTTTCCCGTATTCTGCATTCGCGAATGTTGAGGGAAGTTCTTCTCAAACCGAATGGCTGTCGGAACATAATAACCTGTTCCCAAATGATCTACCCATACTTTCTTATCTCCCTGATAATTTCTCCAATAGTCATGTCCCGCCTTATCTGTGACTGCCAATTGGAAGATAGTCGTTTCAGTGGGGAATTCCGTATTTGTATTTTCAATATCCGATCCAAGGCAGACAATCATTCCATCGATGAAATGGTAAGATTTACGTGCCCGGTGCGATCCGTTATACTTGTCGTGCTCGTGCAACTTCATTCCGAAGTTACCATTCATCTTCTGTTGAGACAATCCGCCTGCAAAAGCTTCATCCGAATAAAGCATTTCTTCCATTCCCGAATAACGGTCTACATTGAGTACTTTAGCCTGCAATTGTTCCAACGGCAAATGAATAGATGTAACTCCCGGGATACGGTTCCAGTCAAAACCTTCCTGCTGCCAACCACTAGTGGCCGGAGTCACTGTCTGCCCCGGTGCAGCAGTCAATATCTGCAAACTGCCGTGTGCCAGATAGCGACCATATAAATTCGCTCCCAAATAATGTTCAGCCGCCCATAAATAACGGGAATGTCCACGGGCCACGGCAGACCAGTTACTGCGACGTTGAACAGAGATACAACCATAGCCCATTGCTATATTCCCCTGCGGATCCGGTTCCGGACGGAAACCTTTCTCTATCAGAAGCTTTGCCGCTTTGCGTTCTTCAGCATTTGAAACTTTGGGCATATATTCGGGAGCATCATTCTCAACGCCCGAATTTGAAATCAAACGAAGATAAGAAGAAGCCATTTCACTATCATATTCCGCCTTTCCATCGGGAGAACCGGCTAAAGCCATCATGGCAAAATGCATAGGAACCAGTTTACCTTTTCCATCCGGATGACGACCGGACATAGAAAGAGGGAAATTCAGTTTATTGCAATAAAAGCGCATGGTCAGCAATACATTCTTCACCGTTTCATGAGCCAACTTGGAAACAGCAAATTCCGTCCGGCTAAGAAGATAAATCATGTTTGTTGCCCCATCCAGTCCGCCTACGGCATAAGCCGGATAGTTATTGCGATGATGGAAAGCACCTCCGTCCACTTTAAATGAACCGGACAACCCCAGTGCAGGACGGCAACCATAATCAATCCAACGAGAGAAAGACCGTAAGTATTGCAATTTCTCCGGTGTATCTTCCATCATTAGAATACTGGCAATACGCCCTGTGGTCTGCGTATTGAAAGAGTCCATATCAATTCCGTCAACTTCCGGTTTGGGATACACTTCGTTAGTAATCGCATACCAGCGTAATGTCCGTTCGGCTTCTTGGAGTTTGCCTGCTTCTCTAAGCACATCTTTCATCAAGAAATATGCCAGATACAGGCCGCGAACACTATACCCGTAATGATGGATATTTCCCCAACAACTACCATAAGCCACGCCCTGATCGGTTATGTGATCGTACATTGCCAAGAACTTCTTCTTCATTTCTTCCCGAATCACCGGTTTCGCCGTACTATTATTATATGCAACAGCTATTTTTCTCATCAGATCGAAATAAGCACGCATTTCCACACCCATCTTAGTGAGCATATCCTTGTTCCAATCCGGAATGATTCGTTCATAAGCTTCGGCGGCACGTACCATATAGATAGGTACTCCCGAAACCTGACCGTTTTTGTAAGTGATCTGATAGAAATCATATTTCTTGCGAATATTCTCAACCTCTTTATCTGTGATCTTGCCCTTCGTGTAGATCATATCACGAAAACGCTTCTCTAACAGTTGCATCTCTTCCCGTTGCTTGTTGCCTACAGGAGTTAGTTCAATATCCGGCTTTAAAAGAGAATGTTTATAAATCACCAGCCAATGGTTGGTGGTTCCGGCATTGACAAAAGGGACTTGCAGATCGGCCGTCTGTTGACGTGCATCAACCTTAGTAGCCGTAATCAAATGATCGATGAAAAGGGTTCCTTTTGAATTTGGAGCAATAATTCGGAGTTCATTCATGCCTTCTTCCGGTGTGCCTTGCATATCACGTTCATAGCAGACCCATGCAGCGCGCCAACCACTGAAATTAATACCAAAAGGGAAAGATGTGCATCGTTTGCCGTCTTTCAGAAACTGAAACTCAATAGTCGCATTCTGAGGCACTTCATTATAAACCCACACAATAAAAGCCGAAAGATATAAATCCTTGCCGGTCGGATCTTTCTTCTCAAACTTCAGGTCTTTCTTGAATTCCAATATACCACCCGGTTCAAATGTCCATTCCAACGAATGTTTTCCATCTTTATAATGCAGATCTGATACCGACAGGCGGGAATGGGTAGCGGTGATACAATCCGGTATTTGCGGTTTTTCAAAAGAAAACATCCGCTCATCTGTTACGACTTGCGCATGAAGGAATGTTGAACACAAAAGAGAAAATAGAGTTGTCACTCCAAATTTAATAAAAGGTTGTTTCATCATGGATATATCGTCTTATTAGGTTTTTCAGTATATAAGTCAGAGAGTAGTCACTTTAAAATCTGTAAACAGGACATGATTCTGCAAGAGACGAAGACCGAAGTGTCCGTCACCTTCGCCGCCTGTAAGAACATAGCGGAACAGTTCTTCACCATTCACAGAATAAGTCGTGATTCCTTTTTCCACTTTAATGCGAATCTGATACCACTGATTGGGAACAAGCAAGTGAGAGGCATCAGTATATTCTTTCAATAAGGGTTTCACCTTGTCATCTGCTACTCCATAATATTCTCCTCTGTAACGACGGAAACGAGTCGTCGAGTTATCATTTCCCCCGTATCCAACGTAGAAAAGGTTTAATGTGTTGTAGTTTTTAAAGATGCCGTCGCGCCACTGACTACGAGTGAAAAGATCATCTGGGTATTTAGGGTCATTGGCAGCCCAAAAACAATTCAAGTCACTCAAGCGATCGTACTTCCCTCCTTGCATCACCATACAAGTGCGGTAACTAACCTCATAATTCCCCGCCAATCGCTGCTGATACCACATAGTCAATCCATCCGGCACGATCAATTCTAACGTATCTGTACGTTCTATCACCTGCAAGGCATGGGATGCATCTTCTATCTTCCATTGTTGTGCAAACGCATTTTCGCATTGTGCAAACAGCACTACACTATCCAAGAGAAATAAAGTAATCAAACTGTAGCTAATAAAAAATCGCTTCGTCATTACGGTATTAGTTTAAAAATAATTCTTCCGGATACAAAGAAACCCCTCTTTTCGAAAAAAGAGGGGCTCAAATTGTACAAAATATCTCAAATAATGTATTGACCGGGATTTTGTATTACCAAGCTTCTACCACTTTTTCAGCAGCCGGATGCAAATACCAATCCTTGTTATCAGCTCCATTGCTAGTCACCCAAGCACGGAATTCAGGATAAGCGTTATCAAAAAGCACCTTTTCATAAGCATGTTTTACGCCAACAGGAACTTTAATTCCCCAAACAAAACCATTCTTATTACAATATGGAACACCTTCCATCATTTCACCGGCTGAATCAGCTTCGTAATTAGTATAAAGATAAGAAGGTCTATAGCCTTTCATGTGAATCTCTTTATTCGTATTTGTCACAATAAAGAAATTCTGATTATGAGTATCAGTAATAAGAGCACGATAAGCTTTCAATTGATCCAAATCTTCAGTAAGACTAGTACGAACCTTAGCTCCCAAAATAATTTCTGCACGCAACATGCCTTGTCCCGGATTTATAAAACCTTTTGTAGTCTGGAAGAAATTAGTATTATCACCCAAAGCACTCAAACCATCCATTATGATAACCGGACTACCGTGTTCCGTGTCTACCGTAACTTTACAAAATTGCGATTTTCCAAAGAGTTGCTGTTGAGGCATTTCTGCTTTCATTTCCCCAGTAGCAAGTTCGGTTTCTTTTCCTTGTCCTTCTTTCAAAAGAATACGGGTTGCAACAGTCTCTATATACTTTTTATCCAAGCCACCTAATACTACACCTAATTTAATAGGATATCTACCGCCTTTAGCACGAATATCCAAAGTCAACTTCAATCCTTCTTTATATCCCTGACCAGCTTCGAACCATTTTTCAGCCTGACATTCGGTTACTTTCAAATCGTACTCAAAAACAACATCGTTCAAATCATTGTCTTGACCTGGTTCAATCGGCCAATTGTCTTCAAACATAGCAACGCCTGTATTATGATAGAAAAACCATCCATCATCTTCCTCACTAGTTACCGCCACCGCATCTTCAGGTACAGTTATTGCTACAGTCTCGCCACTCCGAGTCACGCTATTTATCGGAAATGATGCTGTTTTATCTGTTCCATCAGAATACTTCAAATAAATATTGGCACAGTGAATAGGCACATTCAATTCCAAGTCTTTCTCTCCATCAACAAGCAGGCCACTCACCAACAAACTTCTTTCCTGATTTTCTGAATCCCAATACAAATCAACCGCTACAGGCTTACTTGAATAAACTTTAGCAGAGACAGTACGACTAGTTGCAAAATCAAACCCTGCCGGAATAACATACTGTGGGTAATCATCTCCTCCTCCATTATCCACTATCCCCTCTTCATTGTTACTGTCTGTACAAGCAACAACCAACATCGTCCCCATAAGGACATACATCAAACTTTTAATTTTCATCTTAATCTAATTTTTAAATTTATTGTTTGTTTTAGTTTCCCATGAAAGCTCTACCTTATCACACCCATATCCGAACCCTATATGTTAACTTATCGAAAAAATAATTAACGCTTAATAGTATTTTAGACGTCCTTATTCGTAATTTCAATCCTTTCCATCGAAAATAATCACAAGAGCTCAAATATAGCTCAAAAGCCCTGTTCATAAACAATGGATAATATATACAAGTTATTTAGTATATTTGCATCAGACAGAACATTCAATACAACAAATATAGAACTTTTGTTTTGAATATACAAGTTTTATAGATTAAATATCAAGGGAAATGGATCAAGTACTGTATGGTATAGATTACATAGAATATTATTTCTATTGGATATATTACAAGTTTATTGGCTATCCTTTAATCATAAGAATATGCTCAATTGCGGTAATGTTTTGTATTATTGCGTACTTGTTTCTCCTATTCCATATTATATATGGTATATTCAAAAGGCGGAAAGAGAAGCGAAGATACAACAAAGCTTTCGACAAATATTACGAGGAAATGAAATCTATCTCGCTAGATTCTAACACATTAAGTGAAGAGGAAATCGCAGACAGATTACAGTATGATACGAAAAAACGTCCCAAGCCTAATGAATTACGTATTATCACTCAACTATTAACAGAAATCAAGAGTGTAGTAACTACTCAGGTATAAAGTCATATTGATACTTCTCACTGTTCAAGAACAGCAA
>NZ_JAHQVH010000020.1:0-96590 GCF_019052435.1 Bacteroides sp. MSK.20.12
AGCAAAGCTTTTCTCTTGATTTTTTAGAAAGAGGAACATTTACTGAATATCCCTATTTAATAAGGCGCATTTCGTCCTTGTTGTACTTCGATTCGTATTCCGAAATTACCATTTGCCGATTTCAGTTCGAATGCTCCCCGGAAATTATTTCTTTCCCAAGGCATAGCGCTGCGGTTAGGCACCCGCCAGCCATCCTTATCATAATCTCCGTAGGTATTGATTCTCATTCCGTTTTTCAGTTTGAAAGACCCCATCTGCATAAACTGTGGAGAAGAGGACAATCCCCAACCATATCCGTAGCCAAAGCCAGAAAAACCAGAGAAAGAAGACGAAGAAAAAGAGTCAGTGAATCCTTGCGAATAAGTAACGTCTGTATTTAAACGAAAGAGCTGATTATAATCTTTCGTCATATTAGGCATCTCTAAATTAAACTTGGGAAGTTCGGGAGTTGCTACATTCATTAACCCCATATCCAGCAGAAAGCCACCAAACTCTTTAATATTGGTGGATGGAGCACGACGAATACTATCGGAAGGAATTTCCGACTGTGCGGATGCAAAACCGACCGATAATATCAGCGAAAGAAATAGAATCAGTTTTTTCATCTTCGTAAAGGTTGATTTACCACAAAGATAGAGATTTTCAGCCTGACTATTCGCTTCCGTTATGTTTTCTTAGAAAAAAACTATCTTTTCAGTTTAATAACCGGATAAAGGACAGGGCTCGTTTCCCATTTCCTTTTCATCGGGTTGTACGAACGTTCCATGCCACCATGAAGTTCGATATAATCATTGAACTTAATCTCAAGAACCATGCCATAACCACTTTGCGGATATATAGGTGTGAGATAGCCCTGTGACGCATTCCGCTCACCATTCACAGAATATTCGCCGAAAGCCCGGATGCGCAGAAAGTCATTGATGCGATAAGCAGCCGAACCGGTAAAACCAAAATCGTTTCTGGCACCATGCTGGAAAGAAGGCATTGTATATTTGGCACCGAACACCCCACCCGAAAACTCCCATCGGTCATTGGGAGTATACGTATAAATGGCACCCGCCTGAATATGCGTTCCCATGGTAGGATAAGTGTTATATAAACTATACGTACTTAAATAGCTGTTTGCATTAATCCCGAATATATCCGAACGATTATAGTCACGACTGAAAGGATCGAAAGAAGTTCCCAATCTGGGAGCCGGCCAGGGAACATCAATAAATTCGGGAGGAGATATATGAAGCGTCATGCTATCCGCTTGAATGGTTGCTTTCCTGTCGTTTGGCGCTACATTCATATCGGGTAAGACAAAACCATCCTTATCCATATTTAATAGCTGTTTTTGCTCCGGTGGCAGATGAACCGCGCGGCCGATGCTATCCTTTTTCACTTCCACCTGTTGCGCAAATGCGGTATAGGTACAAAGTAAAAACATAAATCCTGTGAGAAGATGTCTTTTATTCATGGCACTTTGCGGTTTTAAGGGTTCAGTTGACAATCAGTTTATAGCCGATTCCACGCACGTTCACAATACGTATCTGTTCATCTTGCGAGAGTTTATGCCGTAATTTGGTAATGAACACATGCAGGCTTCGGGAGTTGAAAAAACTGTCATCACCCCAAAGCTCAAGCAAGACATCTTGCGTGTTGACTATCTGGTTCCGGTTCTGGCAAAGTCGTTTCAGGATTTCCGCTTCACGATGGGAGAGTTCCTGTTTCACTCCTGCGTGCAATAAAGTCTGTGCCACAGGATCAAACAGATAACTCCCTATCTCAAAACGGTTTCCTACCTTATTCTCTGTAAAGAGATAAGCTTTTCCCACCAATGCTTTGATACGGATAATCAGTTCCTGTATACCGAACGGTTTTTTCAGATAATCATTTGCTCCGAGTTCAAACCCCTCTACCACATCATTGATGGCCGAGCGGGCAGTCAGGAATAAGACAGGAGTTTGTTTATCCGTTTGGCGGATTCGGCGTACCATTTCAAAGCCATCCATTTTCGGCATCATCACATCAGCCACAAGTACATCCGGATGAAGTTCGAAGAAGAGATTTAATCCCTCTTCGCCGTCACTTGCCGTATGAATGATAAAATCATTTTCTTCAAGTGTATCTTTGATAATCATGGCGAGCGTCTGTTCGTCTTCTACCAGTAATACTGTGATTTTGTTTTTACTCATGATTTTACAGGTTTATAAAGTAATGGTAAAAGTACTTCCTTTGTCCGGTTCACTTTTTACGGTGATAGTCCCTCCATGTTTCTCGACCATACTCTTGACATAAAAAAGCCCTAGTCCGTACCCTTTTATATTATGAAGGTTTCCCGTCGGGACCCGGTAGAATTTATCAAATATATGCTTTTGCTTATCAAGCGGAATCCCGATTCCCCGGTCATTAACGCTGATCGTCACTGTTTCCCCAGTCTGCTGGCAGTAAATAGACAGTTCGGCTTCCTCCTTCGAGTACTTCACCGCATTATCTATCAGGTTACTGATGATGTTGCTGAAATGCGTACGGTCGGCTACAATAACAAGCGTTTCCGGTTTCATATCCAATGAGATATGTACAGGTTTGTCCGCCTTTAGCTGATGCTGCTCTACAAGCGGGGTAATCAGCTCTTTCAAGTTGATTTCTTCCGGATGCAGACGGAACGTTTTGCGACGTTCCATTCCCATGGATAAAATCTGTTCCACCAATCCGCTAAGTCTTTGCAACTGCTCCTGACTGATGCGCAGATACTGGTCGCGTTTACTTTTCTCTTCCGCCTGATTAAAGTTCAGTAATGCATCATTAGCCGCATAGGCCACAGCAATGGGAGTCTTTAACTCATGCGTGATATTATTGGTAAAATCGCTTTTCATTTCGTCCAGCGTTTTCTGTTTCAAGAGCGTCCGGATAAGGAACCAGAAAGAAAATCCGAGAATCAGAAGAATCACAAAGGAAGTGACCAGAATACCGGTCATCTGTTTCAACACCAATGAGTCGATCGGCTCGAATATCAGTTGGTAGCGTTGGCTGCGATGCCGGTTAAATTCATAGTCAAAGCGGATTGCTTTAGGACTGGGGATATAACTGCTATCTCCTGCCATGCCTAATGTATCTATATATATAATGGAAGAATCGGCACGGGTTCCGGTATAAATCAGAAGAGTGTGATGAGGAATAGAAAGATGATGCTCCTTCATCACGTGGGTGAGCAAACTGTCATATCGTTGCAGGTTTACATCTATATAGGTGTCCACCCCCGAATGAATCCCCTGCTGGATACTGATTAACAGCTCCTTTAGCGAATCTTGTTTTTTTAATAACACATCCAGTCCGCTTTCACTACTTGCAACAGCTTCCGGATCATTACCAACGGTTTTTACCGTATCCACGTTTGTTTCCGTCCGGGAGTGTATCGTATCCTGACGGGTGCTATCCGTATAAGAAATCGTTTGTTGAGTCACTAATGAATGACCGTCTGCGTCATATCCAGCGGACACTGTTACCGAACCATGTTCCACATTATCTTTTTGCAAATCATTTATCCGGAGCACGACTTCATTGAAGTCACTTGTGCGCATCGCATCCCTGATATTGCTCTCCATTTCCGATTTCATCGTCCGGTAAAGCCCTGTCAACCAATAAGCTTGGTAGACGAAGATTCCGATTAGCGAGCATATAACCAGAATGACGATATGTTTTAGCGGTAATTTCATACTGACAAAGATAATAGGAAACTATTCTTATCCTTCTCTTTGATAAGACTAAATAACACTAGATAAGTCAGCGATAACGCAATTTTCCGTTTTTTCTACCGTATTTTGCCGTATACAAAAATAAATACGATATGAAACGGATTAATTCATTATTGATATCTCTTCTATGTGGGTGTATACACGCCACCGCGCAAGTAGAACAACCGTTACAGGAACCTGCCGATAGTGTGAAAAATATAGGCTATATGGATAGCCTGTTCCAAGAATTGCCCGAAGTGATGATTATGGGTGAACGCCCGATAGTGAAAGCGGAGCAAGGTAAACTCGTGTATGATGTGCCGAGACTGGTAGGCAACCTGCCTGTGGATAATGCCTATGATATTTTAAAAAATCTTCCGGGCATAGTCAATATGAACGGCAGTCTGACATTAGGAGGACAGAGTGTTACCGTTGTCATCAACGGAAAAGTGACCACTCTGTCTGCCGAACAATTGGATGCTTTATTAAAATCGATTCCTGTCAGCCGAATTGAAAAGGCGGAAGTGATGTATTCCGCTCCGGCACGCTATCAGGTACGCGGACCGATGATTAACCTGATATTAGCACCCGGCACAGGACAGGCATCTTCTCTTCAGGGAGAACTTTATACAGCTTTCAATCAACACCATTACGAATCTTTGGCAGAACGTGGAAGCCTTCTGTACTCCGGACGTAAATTCTCTGCAGATCTTCTTTACTCTTACTCGTATGATCGCGACCGAAGAATCACGGAGAAAGAAGCGCTTCACACGTTGGCCGACGGTTCGGTACATCAGATGGATATGGATGATATCATGACTTCCCGTACCAACAGTCATCAGGTACGTTTCGGGATGGATTACTCCCTCGCCGAAGATCATCTGTTAAGCCTGGTCTATACAACCGCCTTTACCGATTCCAAACATTATGCCGTAGCTGCCGGGGCACAGAACTCCGTTACCGATTCGCAGGGAGACAGCCAGCTCCATAATGTGAAGCTGGACTATCAAACCCCTTTCGGACTGAAAGCAGGTGCAGCATTTACTTACTACCATTCTCCCGGCAGCCAGTTATTATATAGTACGCTGGGAACGGAAACGATGAATTTCTTAAGCCGGGATAAACAACAAATCAACCAATGGCGTTTTTATGCCGGGCAAGAACATAACTTAGGCAAAGGATGGGGATTGAATTATGGTATAGCTTACACAACCGCTTTGGACCATAGTTACCAAAAATATTACGATCCTGAAACAGCCCACCTGTTGCCGGATAATAACATGGACTCCCGCCGTTGCGAACAAACTCTGAATGTCTATGCAGGACTAAGCAAGAACTTTGGCGATAAACTTTCGGCCGATGTTTCCCTGGCAGCAGAGCAATATCATACAGATATCTGGAATGAATGGAGTCTCTATCCGGTAGCCAATCTGACTTATATGCCCACTGCTGGACATGTCCTGCAACTCTCATTGAGTAGTGACAAGGAATATCCTGAATATTGGAGCGTACAAAACGCTATTTCTTATATGGGAGCTTATTCTGAAATTCAAGGCAATCCTTATCTCAAACCTGCAACGAACTATGAAGCGACCTTCAATTATATCTTGAAAAGCAAATACGTCTTTTCCGTCTTTTATAGCTATACAAAAAACAACGAAATGCAGACCCTTTACCAATCACCGGAACGCTTGGTGGAGATTTACAAATTCTTCAATTTTGATTTTTCATCGCAGGCCGGATTAATGATGACAGTTCCTTTCAAGGTGAAAAAATGGCTGGACTCCCGTATAACAGCCATCGGCTTTCGCTATCGCCAGAAAGACAGTGATTTCTGGGACATCCCGTTTGACCGCAAACTCTATACATTCGTGTTGACGATGAACAATACCTTTACCCTTTCCACCAAACCCGATTTAAAACTCACCTTGACCGGATTCTATCAAAATAAAGCCATACAAGGAATTTTTGATCTTCCCCGTTCGGGAAACCTGGATGCGGCGCTTCGTTACACCTTTGCGAAAGGAAAAGCGCAACTGACGTTGAAGTGTGACGATATATTCAATACCTCTACCATTTCAACACAAGTCCGTTACGGATTGCAGAATGTGAAGAACCACTATATGCGGACCACCCGCACGTTCGGCGTTTCGTTTAACTATAAATTCGGAGGATACAAAGAGAAGAAGAGGGAAGAGGTCGATACCTCCCGCTTTAAATAAATGCTAATTTATTTTTAGACATAAGAGCGAGAAATATTTCAGACATAAGAACAAAAGAACATAAATGCTGCGCTTTGAAAATTATTTCTGTTGCTTATTTAACTGCTATTTTATTTTTTGTTCTTATGTTCTTCTGTCTGAATTAAATTCCCATTTATAAAATGAACTACTTAGTTCATTCTTTTGATGCTTTCCATGTTTGGGCATATTCTTCCAACACACGTTTGATACTTTGTCCGATTTTCACATAATCGGCCTCATTCAAATTAGCCAGTGACACACGCACACTCCATTTCGGTCCGGCAAAGCCACCGCCATTCAACAGCACGAGTGAAGTTTCGTTTGCCAGGCGGAAAACCACATCCAGCGGATTGTATGTCTTTTGCAGATAAGCAACGAAGTCATCTCCATAGAATTTCTTTGCCCATACCAGCATATCAATCTCCGAATAATATCCGGCACGCAGCGGATCCTCTACCAGTGTGAACCCTGTGTTATCCCACAACGCATGCAGGCGGCGATGAATAATTTCCTGCATCTTGGTTTTATAACTGTCTTCCTTATCCAGAAGCGAGAAGATGGCAAACAAACTCATTTGCATTTGTTGGGGCAGAGAAAGCCCTGCGGTATGATTCAGCGCAATCTGCCGGCTGTCAGCCACCATGCGGTCGATAAATTTCATTTTTTCCGGTTGCAGGCTAAGACTGGAATAACGTTTGTTCAATATTGATTTCTGCTCCTCCGACAGGCGGGCAATCATTTTGTCGTAGATGTTGTCTTCGTGTAAAGCAATCACTGCGGTTCTCCATCCCGTAGCTCCGAAATATTTGGAGAACGAATAAACGCAAAGCGTATTGTGTGGCAATTCTGCCATCAATGAACGGAAATGAGGGATAAACGTTCCATACACATCATCCGTAATAATCATCAGGTTCGGATTGTCATTCTTCACAATGTTGATGATACGTTCGGTAGTCTCCCTGCTAAGTGCGTAACTGGGCGGATTACTCGGATTGGTGATAAATAACGCTTTGATCCGCGGGTCTTTCAACTTGTCTATATCTTCATCCTTATACTGCCAGGTGTGCAATCCGTCAGGAGTCATCTGGTCGGCAGAAATTTCGGTAACGTCAAACTGATAGCGTCGCAATTCCGGGATTTCTATATAAGGAGTGAACACGGGAATCATCAAGGCAATGGCATCTCCCTGATTCAACAGGAAATTCTCTTGCAAAGAATCGAACAGATAACACATGGCTGCCGTACCTCCTTCGGTGGCGAAAAGATCAAAAGTCCCTTTCGGCGGACGGCGGTCACACATCTCTTGTGCCAAGTAATCCTGCACGATTAACTCTGTAAAATGTAAAATACGGTCGGGCACAGGATACTGGTCGCCGATGACCGATTCCGCCCATTCGTGAATCAGCGTATCCGGATCGGCAGCATGCTCCATCAACATATAATTGTAGCCCTCTTTCAGCAGATTAGCACCCGGAGCTTTTTCATTCTCTTTCAGGAAAGCCTCGAAACGGGCGGCTATTCCAGCCTTTTGCGGAATGCCTGCTATTCCTTCTTCCAGTGAAAACGCATGGCGACATTCGCAAAGTCCGAATTGTCCCAACAGAAAAAATGCTTCGCGTGGTTCGGTAGCAATCCAGTTCGGATTACCTCTTCCCGCATTCAGCATGGTATGTGCTATTTTCTTGATACTTTCATCTGCCATATCGATCAGTTTGTTTTTCAGCTCGAACGGGCTGATCGTTTCCATTTTCTTGGCATAACTTTTCGTAATGGCAGGGTTATTTGTTTTCTTTTCCATAATGATATTTATTTATATAGTTTTACATAAGCAACACGATGACGACTCCCCAGATAATCAGTAGCGTATTGCCGACTGCATACGTCACTGTATACCCTAATGCAGGTGTATCACTTTCCACTGCATCCTGAATAGCTCCCAGTGCAGCTGTTGTGGTACGTGCTCCTGCCGTGCATCCCAATGAAAGGGCAGGGTGGAATTTGAACAGGTATCTCGCCATCAGCAATCCTGCGAGAAGAGGGATGGCAGTTGCCAGTGCACCGACAATAAACAGACTGACTCCGACTTCCTTGAATCCGGCTATAAAACTGGGACCTGCAGCAATGCCGACCACTGCGATAAACATATTCAGCCCTACATTATTCAATACCCATAAAGAGGGTTCGGGGATACCTCCGAAAGTAGGATGCTTGCTGCGTAACCAACCAAACAGAAGTCCGGCAATCAATGCGCCGCCACTGGTAGAAAGACTGATAGGAACACCTCCCAGATGGATAGCCAGTGCGCCGAAAAGACCACCGAGCAAAATGCCCAGGCCGACGAAAATCATATCCGTCTGATTGGTCGGACGGTCAATGTAACCCATTTGTTTGGCAGCGCCTTCCACTTCATGTTTAAGACCGGTGAGCTCGAGAATATCTCCCGAATCCACAACTGTTTTGGATAATACCGGAACATTGATTCCGGCACGCTTGATGTTACGGATACTGACTCCGTGCATAAATTTCTGTGCCCGGATTTTGGCTACCGTTTCCCCGGCAAACGTCCGGTGAGTCACCATTACGGGAAGAGTTTCCGCCGGAAAATCCAATAATTGTGCGTCGATCACTTCCGGACCGATCCAGTCTTCTTCTCCGATTACAAACTCACGGCGTCCGCTTAGCACCACTTCGTCGTTTTTGCGAAGAATCAGGTTCGGATTGACATCTTTCACCACTCCTCTTTGACGAATCCGTTCTACAAACAGCCGTTTATCATTCTTGCATAAATATGTTTCGAGTTCACTGACTTTCTTTCCTTTGCCGAACCATTCATTGGTGATTTTATAGGCACGGAATACCACCGGACGAAGAGCCGGGGAAAATCCGGGTTCATCAGCTTCCGATGTTCCCATTTGAGCCTCCAGTTCTTTGCAGTCGGCTTTCACCTTATCCAGTCCGCCCAGCATTTTAGGGCCGAGAGAAGCCAGAATCCATGCAGAACCGGCTGTACCGAAGATATAAGTTACAGCGTAAGCTACCGGAATCGCATTGATGAATGTCGCTTTTTGCGCATCGCTGATTCCCAATTGGTTGATTGTATCGCTTGCCACGCCGATCACGGCGGATATGGTCTGTGAGCCTGCCAAAAGTCCGGCAGCTTCCCCTACATGGTATCCCATGATTTTGGCGAGTATCCATGGTGCCACCAGGCTGACAATACACATCAGTACAGCGAATCCCACCTGTGGCAGCCCATCCTTTTTTAATCCGCGGAAAAACTGCGGACCTACCTTATAGCCGACGGCAAACAGGAAAAGCAGAAAGAACACAGCTTTCATTGGGCCATCCACAGTGATATTCAGTTGCCCGACCAATACTCCGACCAGCAGAACACTGGTGACTGTCCCCAATGAGAATTTCCCTATTTTGAGTCTGCCCAGCCAGAATCCGGCAAAGAGCGTCAGGAAAATAGCAAGTTCAGGGTGTACCCTTAGTTGATTAATAATCCATTCCATAATTAAGTTGTTGTTTTAGGTTATGCCATTTACAACAGTTATTGCGTGAAAAGAGTTTATAGTGTTTATGATAAATAGATATATAAATATCCGATGAACTTTAAATTTCTCTATTTCGCTTTTTTGTTATACTTTTGTTCTTTCAAAAATAAAACTAATCATATTCTGTATGAAATCAGACATAGAAATTGCTCGCAGCATTGAGCTGAAGAAGATTAAGCAAGTTGCCGAAGGTGTCGGAATTCCTCGCGAGGAAGTGGAGAATTATGGTCGCTACATCGCAAAGATCCCTGAACAACTGATTGATGAAGAGAAAGTGAAGAAAAGCAATCTCATCCTGGTCACTGCTATCACGGCAACCAAAGCGGGCATTGGCAAAACTACCGTATCTATCGGTCTTGCTTTGGGACTGAATAAAATTGGAAAGAATGCGATTGTCGCTCTTCGTGAACCGTCTCTCGGTCCTTGTTTCGGAATGAAGGGAGGAGCGGCCGGTGGAGGATATGCACAAGTGCTTCCGATGGATAAGATTAACCTTCATTTCACGGGGGATTTTCACGCCATCACCTCTGCCCATAACATGATTTCGGCATTGCTCGACAATTATCTCTATCAGAACCAGGCAAAAGGTTTCGGATTGAAAGAAATTCTTTGGCGGAGAGTGCTTGATGTGAACGACCGTTCGTTGCGCAGCATCGTTGTCGGTCTTGGACCTAAATCCAACGGGATTACCCAGGAGTCCGGTTTCGATATTACTCCTGCTTCGGAAATTATGGCGATTCTTTGTCTTTCCAAAGATGTGAGTGATTTGCGTCGTCGTATCGAAAACATCCTGTTGGGCTTCACTTATGATGACCAGCCTTTTACTGTAAAAGATCTGGGAGTGGCAGGAGCTATCACCGTGCTATTGAAAGATGCCATCCATCCTAATCTGGTGCAGACTACCGAAGGAACCGCTGCTTTTGTACACGGCGGTCCGTTCGCTAATATTGCGCATGGTTGTAACTCTATTCTGGCCACTAAATTGGCAATGTCTTTCGGCGATTATGTAATTACAGAAGCCGGATTCGGTGCCGATCTTGGTGCAGAGAAGTTCTACAATATCAAATGCCGCAAGAGTGGACTCCAACCGCGTCTCACGGTGATTGTCGCTACGGCACAAGGATTGAAGATGCACGGAGGTGTCAGTCTCGACCGTATCAAAGAACCGAATATGGAAGGACTGAAAGAAGGATTGCGTAATCTGGACAAACATGTCCGTAATCTTCGTTCATTCGGTCAGACGGTTATCGTAGCTTTCAATAAGTTTGCGTCCGACACCGATGAAGAAATGGAATTGCTGCGTGAACATTGCGAACAGTTGGGAGTCGGTTTTGCCATCAACAATGCGTTCAGTGAAGGAGGAGAGGGGGCAGTAGACATGGCCCGCCTGGTGGTAGATACAATCGAAAATAATCCGTCCGAACCTTTGCGTTATACATATAAGGAAGAAGATAATATACAGCAGAAGATTGAAAAGGTGGCTACTAATATTTACGGAGCCAGCGTTATTACTTACAGCAGTATTGCACGCAACCGTATCAAACTGATCGAGAAAATGGGCATCACTCATTATCCGGTTTGTATTGCTAAAACACAGTATTCATTCTCTGCCGATCCTAAGATTTATGGCGCGGTGAACAACTTCGAGTTCCATATTAAAGATATTGTAATCAATAACGGAGCTGAAATGATTGTAGCCATTGCCGGAGAAATTCTTCGTATGCCGGGATTGCCTAAAGAACCGCAAGCATTGCATATTGATATTGTGGATGGAGAAATAGAAGGATTGAGCTGATATACACTTAAATATACACTTAAAGAACACTTGTTCTGGCGCTATGCCGATAAAAATAAATCCCCGTCTTTCCCTATAAAATGAATGTGGAAAGACGGGGATGACTGTATATAGAGTCCAGTGTGCTTCTCTTTTCTCTTCATGCACACTGTACGGTTGAATTCGTACTTGTTGTGGGTGATATATGACATCATATATTTCTTTTATAGTAAGAAAAACGAAATTCCGGAAAGATGGTTCGAACGGGACCGTTAATAAATAAAAAAAAGGCCTGCTCCTTTCGTAAAGAGCAGACCTTAAATGGGAATTAAGCTAATAACAGTTTACAATTACTAGCTTTAAAATTGTGTTTTAGTAAGCGAAAAGAGGATATTTTTTCATTGTCTCATTGACGCGTGCACGTACTTGTGCAATAACTTCCTCATTTTCTACGTTAGACAATACAGTTTCGATCATTTCTGCAATTTCGAGCATCAAGTCTTCTTTTGCACCACGAGTTGTGATAGCAGGAGTACCCAAACGGATACCGGAAGTCTGGAAAGCCGAACGGCTGTCGAACGGAACCATGTTCTTGTTAACGGTAATATCAGCAGAAACCAATGCTTTTTCTGCCACTTTACCTGTCAAATCAGGATATTTGCTACGCAGGTCGACCAACATAGAGTGATTGTCTGTACCACCGGAAACGATGGTAAAGCCACGGTCGATCAAAGCCTGTGCAAGTACGGCAGCATTTTTCTGTACTTGTTTAGCATATTCCTTAAATTCAGGTTGCAGGATTTCGCCGAAAGCAACTGCTTTAGCAGCAATTACATGTTCCAATGGTCCGCCTTGGATACCCGGGAAAACGGCAGAATCCAGTAATTGAGACATCATTTTGATCTCACCTTTCGGAGTTTTCTTACCCCATGGGTTGGGGAAATCCTTACCCATCATGATGACACCACCACGAGGTCCGCGAAGTGTTTTATGTGTAGTAGAAGTGACGATATGTGCATATTTAACCGGATTTTCGAGCACTCCGGCAGCGATCAGACCGGCAGGATGAGCCATGTCGATCATCAGGATAGCGCCTACTTTGTCAGCGATTTCACGCATACGTTTGTAATCCCATTCACGAGAGTATGCAGAACCACCACCGATAATCATTTTTGGTTTCTCACGAAGAGCGACTTCTTCCATCTGGTCGTAATCAACGCGTCCTGTTTCCTGATTCAGGTTATATTCGCAAGGAGTATAGATGATACCGGAAGTGTTCACTAATGAACCGTGAGACAAGTGTCCGCCGTGTGCCAGATTTAATCCCATGAATTTGTCGCCCGGATTCAGAACAGCAAGGAAAACAGCAGCATTAGCTTGTGCTCCCGAGTGTGGTTGTACGTTTGCCCATTCAGCGCCGAAAATTTCTTTCAAGCGGTCGATAGCGATTTGTTCGCTTTGGTCTACTACTTCGCAACCTCCGTAGTAACGTTTGCCGGGATAACCTTCTGCGTACTTGTTAGTCAGGCAAGAACCCATTGCCTGCATTACCTGGTCACTCACAAAGTTTTCTGATGCAATCAGCTCGATTCCTTTCAACTGACGTTGATGCTCTTTTTCGATGATGTCGAAAATGATGTCGTCTCTTTTCATTCTTTTATAAGTAAGATTAAATTTCTAATTCGAGATACCTATTTTAAGCGCACAAAGTTAATGAAAATAAATAAAGAATGAAGGAACAGCAAGAAAAATGTTATTAAAAAGCGGGATTTAATGATATTTTATTCTTAAAGAATGAATCCCAGTGAAAAACTTAATGCGCTGTCACGGCGACGGAAAATAATGTTGCTCACACCCGTACTGCCGTCGGAGTTGATATTGTCATAAATGATAGACTTGGAGATGTTTCCTATACCTTGTTCGTAGCGGAAATCGAAGAAGATACGTGAGATGTTGACACCTACGCCAATCACTGCGCTGACATTGAACGGATACAACTTTTCGTGAATACCCTTTTGGTCGAAATTCTTAAAAGTGATTTCATTGTGCTTTCCCCATAGGTAGCGAAGCTTGGGACCTGCGAAGATAGACATTCCGTAAGGTCCTTTTTTCACCACATTATAGCCATATAGAACGGGAAAATCGACACTGTGCAACACCGATTGTACCGATGCGTAATCAGGCTCGATGGCAGGATGCTGGGAACCGAGTTTGTCGAACGTAATCTCACCTTTGCTTACATTGTACGACACTTCAGGCTGGATAAAATGTTTTTTCATATTGATGCGCATGAAGAGAGCACCGAAATAACCTATCTTATAGTTATTCTGTACCTCATTGATAGTCACATCCTTAATTTTTAGTTCAGACACCATGAACATGGAAGAGTTGAAGCCCGCTTTGATACCGATATTTATTTTTTTTGTATTGGGACGGTCTACTCTGTCTGCGTTATAATTCTGTCCGACAACCGGGCTGCCGGCTGCAACTAATAAACCTAAAAAAATGAATTTACGCAGCATATCCATGACAGTATCGTTCCTTTTATGATTTTTTCTTTTCTACACTCCAACCGAACTTACCGATTTTCTCTCCCAAATTGTAATATCCTCCGTGCACATATACCAGCGGATTAGCTTCCGCCAGTTCCAGCTTTCCGGTTTCGGGGTTCAGGTTCCGTTCGTCGGCACGCACATTTACCACGTCGGCAATAAACATATCATGTGAACCAAGAGAGATGATTTCTTTTACACGACATTCAATGCAAAGAGGGGATTCTTCAATCAGCGGGGCACTGACTACCGTACACTGTCCGGGTGTCAGTTTCATCTCTTCGAATTTATGATAATCACGTCCCGAACGAACTCCGCACCAGTCGGTGGCAAAAGCCATGTCTTTGGTTGTCAGGTTGATGACAAACTCCATATTTTTTTTGATAATATCGTATGAATGGCGTTCCGGACGTACGGATATATAACACATGGGCGGGTTCGTGCAAATCGTACCCGTCCATGCTACTGTGAACATATTATATTCGCTTTCCTCTTTTCCGCAACTGACTAGTACAGCCGGCAGCGGATAAATCATCGTTCCTGGTTTCCAGTCCTGTTTCATAGTTGTCATTTTTTTCACCACAGATTACACAGATTAACACAGATATAGATATTATTATTCCATAAAATAAAAATCTGTGTGAATCCGTGTAATCTGTGGTGAGCTGAAGTTAGAGGATTGTTATCTCTTCTCGTTTCTGTTCTTTTTCGCAATAATGGCATTTCACGATGCAATTATCCTTATCTATCACATGAAAGATGGTGCTCATCGGTTCATTGTTGGTAATACATTTCGGATTGGCACATTTCACGATGCCACGAAGCTCATCCGGCATTTTTACCTCTTTCTTTTCCACTACCTCGTAATCGCGGATAATATTCAGTTTGACGTGCGGTGCCACTACTGAAATACGGTTGATCTCTTCGTCACAAAAGAATTTATCTGCAATTTTGATGATTCCTTTTTTACCCAGCTTCTTGCTGTCGAGGTTGAATCCGATCGTGATATTGCTTGTCATTTGTTCCACACCGAGCAGTTGCACTACGGTGAAGAGCTTTTCAGATGGGATATGGTCAATCACTGTTCCGTTTTTCAGGGCAGCTACTTGCAATGCTTGTTTATTTTCGCTCATAATAAAATATCGTTTTTAACGTCCTCTAATGTGATACCTAATACATCGCAAAGGATTGCTTCGCGGGCATACAGACCGTTTTGTGCCTGTTGGAAATAATATGCTTTCGGGTTGTCATCCACATCGTAAGCAATTTCGTTGACACGGGGAAGCGGGTGCAGGATACGCAGGTTCGGACGTGTGTTTTCCAACATTTTGTTACGGAGAATATATACATTCTTCACCCGTTCATATTCCATCAGGTCGGTGAAACGTTCGCGTTGCACACGGGTCATATACAGAATATCGGCGTCGGCGATAATCTCTTCGGAAAAGTCTGTATGTTCAACGTATTTTATTTGGTGCGTTTTGCAGTAAAGTTTGTATTCTTCCGGCATTTTCAATTCTTCGGGAGCGATAAAATGGAAAGTCGGATTAAAGTGTCGCATCGCCATCAGCAAAGAATGTACGGTGCGGCCGTATTTCAAGTCACCCACCAGGAAAATATTCAGATTTTCCAGCGTTCCTTGCGTTTTGTAGATAGAGTAAAGATCGAGCATCGTCTGCGACGGGTGCTGGTTAGCTCCGTCACCTGCATTGACAATGGGCACCGGGGCTACTTCGCTGGCATATCGTGCAGCTCCTTCGAGATAGTGTCGCATGACGATAATATCTGCGTAGTTACTCACCATCATGATCGTGTCTTTAAGTGTTTCCCCTTTGGAAGAGCTGGTGGCCTTGGGGTCAGAGAATCCGATTACTCGTGCACCGAGACGGTTGGCAGCTGTTTCAAAACTCAAGCGGGTACGGGTGGAAGGTTCGAAGAACAGGGTTGCTACTACCTTTCCTTGTAATAACCGGCGATTGGGGTTCATTTCAAACTGCTTCGCCATTTCGAGCATGTAGAGGATTTTTTCTTTAGAATGTTCGGCAATGGTTACTAAACTTCTGTTTTCCATTTTGTTATCTTTTATGTGGATAGAACTTGTTTTACCGGAGCGTAAAGGTACGAAGAATTTGTGAAAAGCACAGATTTTTCGTACCTTTTTTATCAGCTTTTAATCAGTCGGTTTATTTCCGTCCGCTGGCTAGTGCTGCAATGATATATTTCCCCGGTGCTCCGATTTTGCTCCAGGCCGTATTGGAGAGTAGTTTCCATACTTGGGTGCCTTTCCTGCCATAGTCCGATAACCGGAGAATTGTCTGCCTCTCCTTCAAATTAGTCACTTTGTGGCGTTCCAGGCTTTCTATCAGTCCGTTCATGTTGTGTGTGGCCTGATTGTATGCATACCCCGGAATTTCAAACGAAGCATCGCTTATTTCTTCTTCTTCTTCAGTATTTAGTTTAGTTTCCTTTAGTTTAGTTTGTCGAGAAATGTCTGCATTTTCAGAACTCACCTCCTCTTGAGTTGGAAAAATGTTAGCATTTTCCTTGTTCAACTCATCCTTGTGTATCCTTTTTCTCTGTTTGGTCTCTAATAAATAAGGTAGTTGTGAGAAATCTATTTTTCTTCGTGTCGTAGCTTCGAACCACACTCTTTGAATCTGTTCCGAAGTGAGTATACCGTGTTTCTCGTAGGTTTCTTTATGGAAAAATCCTTTTTTCCAATAACAGGTCGACAATCTTTTCCATCATATCCTCTTTGATCCCGCCACCTACTTTGCGGACGAAAATTAGATTTTGTTCTTTCCCCCAAGAGATGTAATATCCTTCTTTATAGATTTTGCAAAGCAATCTCATGACCATGTAAGAAGCTAACACTCCGAATTTTGCTTCTAATAACTCCATAACCTCTTCGTCAAAAAAGTTTGCCGGTGTCGGGAAGTAAGGTATCCCTTTATTAATCATATTCATTATTCAATATTTTTTTATTATAAACTATACAATAGCTTTCCATTCCATTAGGTTTCCGATCATGAATCTTCTCCATCCTTTTTGTTCTTCACTCCAATAGATAATAGACTCTTGTTGTGCTGTGATATTAAATTCTCTATGAAAGAATTTTTCATATCCTACCAGTGTTCCTCTTTCCAGGCAGAACGTACCATCCTGCTTATGAAAAGCTATCATTGCATTTCCATACAACATGTGTTCTATTAGTTTAATGCACTCCTGTACAATTCTCTCTGCACATTTATCCGAAATCCCCTTTTCGGCAGTAATACGTTTTTTCCATACTAATTTGCAAGCTTCTAACTTGCCTTTCTTGATCTTTTGTCTCATTTTCTTCTGTTTTTTGATTGAAAAATTAAGTTTTTATTTAAACATAAATATCCCCTGTCGGATAGTGACGGTATGCTGTTGTCATAGCGTTACTATCCTTTCATTATAGTGACGCTATGACAACAGCATACCGTCACTATTTTTTGAGAGAAATTCTTGTTGTTTTCCGACCGGTTGAAAACGGCGGCGAAGGTAGGCCTTATATTTCACTTGTCCCATTATTTTTTCTTAGTACTTGCTTTTAAGCTTTTCAGCCTGTTCTCTTTTTTCCTTTTTCTCTTTCATATATTCTTCTTCCACAGACTTTTTCAATGCCGCCAATTCAGCATGTATACTGCTAAGTTCCATTAACTTATAGCCGCCATGCTTGTGAATGTATAATACTTTTTGGTCATAGATATATTGGGCCAGATTTATCAGCTTTTTTTTCTTAGGATGGTGGAAATATCCATCGATAAAGATTCTCAAATGCATGGTGAGATAAAGGCGGATATCTCCACTGATTGCTATTCTGTTTTCCAGCTCTTCTTCACTGATGATTTCTTCCTTTGACTGTCTTCCTGGGGCTTTTTCCACTGTTTGAACATTTCTCTTTGCTTTGTTGTTTTTACTTCCTTTTTTAGATTTTTCGCTTCTCATAATTAGTTAATTTTTGCAATATTAATGAATGTTAATTTGAAAATAATATCTGGAAAGTGAAATTGAACCTGCAAAAAGATTTGTTCTTTTGTCGCTTGCCAAATAGTATATATATAAAATAACTAGTGATGCAAATGATGAATAAAAATGGATTTAGTCGATGTGGTGAGAACTACATCAATCGTTTACGAAAGGAAGGGCGTTATTCTACGGCGCACGTTTATAAGAACGCCCTTTATTCTTTCGGGAGGTATTGTGGTACATTGAATGTGTCGTTCAAGCAAGTTACCAAGGAACGTTTACGACGTTATGGTCAGTATCTTTATGAGTGTGGTTTGAAGCCCAATACGATTTCTACGTATATGCGTATGCTTCGTAGTATTTACAATCGGGGAGTGGAAGCGGGGAGTGCCCCTTATGTTCCTCGATTGTTTCATGATGTCTATACAGGTGTGGATGTCCGGCAAAAGAAAGCTTTGTCTGCCGGTGAATTACATAAGCTTTTGTATGAAGATCCCAAATCGGAACGTTTACGTCGTACACAAATTATTGCCGCCCTGATGTTTCAGTTTTGTGGAATGTCATTTGCTGATTTGGCACATTTGGAAAAATCAGCTTTAGATCAGAGCGTGTTGCGCTATAATCGAATCAAGACGAAAACTCCCATGAGCGTCGAAGTATTGGATACCGCCAGGGGAATGATAAATCAACTCTGGAGTAATCAGGAACCCATTCCCGATTGTCCGGACTATCTATTTGATATACTTTGTAGTAACAAAAAACGGAAGGATGAAAGGGCATATCGTGAATATCAGTCTGCTCTTCGGAATTTTAATAATCGTTTGAAAGATTTGGCGAGAGTTTTACGGTTAAAATCTCCGGTTTCTTCTTATACACTGCGCCATTCTTGGGCAACGACAGCGAAGTATCGTGGAGTGCCAATTGAAATGATCAGTGAATCATTGGGGCATAAATCTATAAAAACGACACAAATCTATTTAAAAGGTTTTGAACTCAAAGAACGTACAGAGGTAAATAAAGGGAATTTATCTTACATTAGAAACTATCGTTTAGGTTGATAGTTAACGATAAAGTATTAGAAATCAAGGGCGAAATGTTTCTGTTACTTCTTAGGTAACGGATAATTATTCGGTGCAAAGATATGCAAAAATACAAATAGTAAACAAGTAAAATCTTCTTTTTTTTCTGAATTGTTGAAATATGCAACAAAAATATATCAGGACATGATGATTCTGTTTGATCATGCCTGAAATTCCTGTACTCTGTTTCCAAAGATGCTTTTCCCTTCGCGTAGGTTAGAAAAACATCTTTGTAGGCAGTTCCTGTCCATGTTTTTCTGCTTTCATCTGTTTTTCTGTGAATGAGTACCTTATCCGTTACCTAAGAAGTAACGGAAAAGTAAGGGGTAAAAAAGTATGATTCTAACGAAAGAAACTTTAAGTGCTGGGCCTAGTATTGGGACAGGGGAAGGCGTAGCACACTCTAAACGCTGGTATGTCGCTCTGGTCCGTATGCATCATGAAAAGAAAGTAGCCGAGCGTTTAGATAAAATGGGGATTGAAAATTTTGTACCAGTCCAGCAAGAAGTACATCAATGGAGTGACCGCCGTAAAGTGGTTGAATCCGTATTGCTTCCGATGATGGTTTTTGTACACGCTGATCCCAAAGAACGTAAAGAGGTTCTTTCCTTTTCCACTGTTAGTCGGTATATGGTAATGCGTGGTGAGAGCAGTCCAACTATCATTCCTGATGAACAAATGGCTCGTTTCCGTTTTATGCTCGACTATTCCGAAGAGGCAATTTGTATGAATAGTGCTCCTTTGGCACGTGGTGAAAAAGTGCGTGTCATTAAAGGTCCCTTGACAGGGCTTGTAGGAGAACTTGTCATGATAGATGGTAGAAGTAAGATTGCTGTCCGGTTGAATATGCTGGGGTGTGCTTGTGCGGATATGCCGGTTGGGTATGTAGAGCCGATAGGTGAGAGGCAATAATCAAATTATTAATCAAAAGTATGACATAGGAGGTGCCGAATAACCTTTAAAGGTATTATAGGCATATAGTAAATATTTACATGTCTCAAGCGACAGACAACAATAAGCGAATAGCGAAGAATACCTTACTTCTCTATATTCGTATGCTTTTTATGATGATCGTGAGTTTATATACTTCACGTGTCATACTAGATGCTCTAGGAGTTGAAGATTTTGGTATATATAATGTCGTAGGTGGCGTTGTAGCTATGTTTTCGGTAATATCGGGGTCATTATCTGCTTCTATCAGTAGATTTATTACCTTTGAATTGGGGAAAGGTGATCAAAGTAAGTTGAATAAGATATTTTCAGCATCGGTTACTATCCAAATATTGTTATCTTTAATCGTAGTCATATTAATAGAGCTTGTTGGTGTATGGTTTCTTAATTCTAAGATGATTATTCCAGCAGATAGAATACTGGCAGCTAATTGGGTACTCCAATTTTCTATTGTCACTTTTGTCATAAATCTTATAAGTGTTCCATATAACGCATCTATAATAGCACATGAAAAAATGTCGGCTTTTGCTTATATCAGTATATTGGAAGCTATAGGCAAACTTATTATTGCATATTTGATCGTTATAGCTCCTATGGATAAATTGCTGTTTTATTCAATTTTGATGTGTTCTGTAGCGGTAATTATTCGTTTTACTTATGGCTATTATTGTAAAAGGCATTTCAAAGAGTGTACTTATCATTTTTGTTGGGATAAAGAACTTTTAAAGAATATGTTTGGGTTTGCAGGATGGAATTTCATTGGAGCTGCTTCATCCGTGTTAAGAGATCAAGGTGGAAATGTTGTCATTAATTTGTTTTTCGGTCCATCTGTAAATGCAGCTAAAGGTATTGCTATGCAAGTAAATTCAGCAATTTCAGGATTTGTCAGTAATTTCATGACAGCATTAAATCCACAAATTACAAAATCTTATGCTTCTGGCAATTACGATTATATGATGACACTTATCTTTCAAGGAGCGAAGTTCTCATTTTATATGTTGTTGTTGCTCTCATTGCCTGTGATTATCAATACTCACTATATTCTTGGACTATGGTTGAAATTGGTGCCGGAACATGCGGTTCTGTTTGTGCGGCTAACGTTGCTTCTTGCCATGAGTGAATCTATTTCAAATCCACTGATTACAGCCATGCTTGCTACGGGTAGAATTCGGAACTATCAGATTATGGTAGGTGGTTTGCAGATGCTGAATCTCCCTATATCATATATCTTTCTTCGTTTAGGATGTGTACCGGAATCTGTATTGTTTGTTGCAATATTTATATCTCAATGTTGTTTAGTTGCACGTCTTTATATGCTCAGAGGAATGATTGGATTATCTTCTGTCAAGTATTTGAAATATGTGTATTTAAAAGTCCTGATGGTAATGTCAACATCAGCGATTGTACCGATATTATTATTAAAGAACATAAATGAAACCTTTTTATCCTTTTTAATTATATCTGTAGTGTCAATACTTACCACATCAATTTCGATATTCTATATAGGATGCAGTAAAGAAGAAAGAGTTTTTGTCCGGGCAAAGGTAAGTGCTTTATGTGCAAAAATCAGAAGATGATAGAACGAGTTTATTCAATAACAATAAGAAAAATCCGGTTGATACAATGATAAATATTAATAATCCGGCAGATTGTTGCGGATGTACTGCATGTGCCAGTATTTGCGCTCATGATGCTATTACAATGAAGCCAGATGCGCTTGGATTTCTCTATCCGGAAGTGGATCGAAGCAATTGTGTTGATTGCGGTCTGTGTGAGAAGGTGTGTGCTTTTAATGACGATTACGATAAAAGCTTTAATATAGATAAGCCTTTGGCTTATGCGGCAAGGCATAAAATAGAAGAAGAATTAAGATATAGTCGTTCAGGAGCCGTATTTGTTGCTATGTCTGATTATATTCTGGAACATGGTGGCGTTGTGTATGGTGCAGGATATGCTGACCATTTTAGAGTCGTCCATAAACGAGCAATTACAAAAGAAGAATGTAACGAATTCAAGGGAAGTAAGTATGTACAGAGCGATATGAATACGGTGTTCCGCCAAGTGAAGCAAGATTTGAAGGCAGGTCTGGCTGTTTTATTCTCTGGTACTCCATGTCAAACTGCAGGTTTGAATAGTTATATAGGAAAAGCTCAAAGAAAAAATCTCATTCTCGTAGACATTATTTGTCATGCAGTGCCCAGTCCTTCTATATGGAAAGACTATCTTGGCTATATAGAATCAAAATTCAAATCAAACGTTATCAAACTAGAATTTCGAGATAAATCTGTTGGATGGTATCAACCATATATGGAAAGTTTTACTCTTGCGGATAACTCTATTCATAAAGATTTTCTGTTAGGGTATCTTTTTGGTTCAGGATTAGTCTCCAGACCCTCTTGTGAGCATTGTAGATATTGCAATCTTTCCAGACCTTCTGATTTGACTATCGGAGACTTTTGGGGATATGAAAAAGTCGCACCGGAAATGAATACAGACAATAAAGGAATCTCGCTTGTTATTTGTAACACAGATAAGGGGTGTAGCCTTTTTAGGGAATGTTCTTATATGCTGCATACAAAGCATGTAGAATTGATGAACTCATTGCAACGTAGATCCTCGTTGGCATCAATTTGCAAAGGATTATCAAAAAAGAGGATTTTTGTATGTTGCCAGGAAATATGGAAATGTAGGTTATCGTTATCAACTAAGAATGTTAATGGACAAAATTAAGCGGAAATTATCCATTTAATATGAAGATAGGAATATTGACATTTCATTGTGCTCACAATTATGGGGCCGTGTTGCAGGCCTATGCTTTAGTAACGTATTTGCGGAAGAATAACTATGATGCAGAGATAATAGATTATAGACCCAGATCGTTAACCATGTCTCATGGTATTATGCCTTGGCGTAGAATTTCCCGACTTAATATAATACGAAAAGTTATCTTTGTTCTTAGAATATTACCGTTCTTAACGGAAAGAAAAGAACGTTCTGACAAATTTCAATCATTTATAGATAGCTTACCTCTTTCAACTCGGAAATATACGGAAACAGACAGTGAGGTTATAGGCTATGATATAATAATTTGTGGTAGTGACCAAGTTTGGAATCCTAGAATTACCAATGGCTTTGATAAATTCTTTTGTGGAAGTGTCAGTCATAAAGGTAAATTTATATCCTATGCAGCTAGTACTGAAGCCAAACGAATCATCTCCGATGACTATAAAAAATATAAAGAAGTGCTCTCCAATTTTGAGAATATTTCAGTTAGAGAGTCAGAACTTAAAAATATTTTGCAACCACTCATAAATAAAGAAATAACGAAAGTTGTAGACCCTGTCTTTTTATTATCAGCCAATGAATGGCAAAAGATAGCTGTTAAACCAACTTTTATAGATAAACCATACCTTCTTGTATATCAAGTAAAAAGAGACGATAGGGTACTGGATATGGCAAATAAATATGCTATATTACACCATATGAGTGTGGTTGAAGTAACAGCAGAGGCTGAATATAAAAAAATGAAGAATCGAATATTAACAGCATCTCCTTTTGAATTTGTGGGATTGTTTGCCAATGCCTCATGTGTCGTTACAACATCGTTTCACGGAACCGCATTTTCTATAATATTCAACAAGCCTTTCAAAACCGTATTGTTCAATTCGCCCGGAGATGGACGAGCTTTGGACGTAATGAATACTTTCGGCATAGAAAATTCGACAGTTGATGTAGATAGCGGGGATATTCAGGAAATGTCTCATAACACCCCTAATATAGATATTCTAGTCCGGACTTCAGAAACATTTATAAAGCAGGCTATACAATGATGAATAATGCAATAGTCAAAAGATATCCATTGGCTAACTCCTTTCCGATATTATTAATAGCTTGTCTGATATTGGAACAAGGTTACGGTCTTCTTCCAACACCTAGATATCTATTTCCTGTATTGGTGGGTATTTTCTTTTTTTTCTTTAAAAAAAGAACATCCTACAGTAAGCCCATTTCAATCTTTGTAGTCAGTTGTATACTAAGCATTTTTTCGTGTATGTATTTTAGGTATGAAAGTCCAGTTAGTATCATGGCTGAATATAATATCTATTTTATGGTTGTATTTTATTTTGTTTTGTGCAAATACAACGTAAGTATCGAAGTTCTCGAAAAGGTGTTGTTTTGGGCTTTTATCATATTCTGCCTTTGTTACTTATATCAAGTTTCAGTCTATCCCAAACTTGTATTTCTAAATGAAAACAATCAATACAATGAAACAATAGATGTGTTAAACCGACGAATTAGAATGGTGGGAATGTCCATTAATTCATTGGGATATTTTTATACTTTGAATAAAATTTTGGAGAAGAAAATGAACTATATACTTCCCATGTTGCTTTCATTGATTTGTATGTTATTATTTGGATTTAGAACTTTACTGTTCTTTTCTGCTGTATTTTCTATAATAATGATTATAAGATTTAACGGCTTTTCAAAGAAACTTGTCTTATGGTGTGCATTGGGAGGATTAGGTGCTTATTTACTTTATCTTACTCCCATCTTTCAGACGGTTTTTGAAGGAATGATGGAGAGGCAAGAATCTGACCAGACTTTTGGCAATAAAGATTATATTAGATATGCAACTTTGTTCCATTATTATGGTCATCATTATAAGAGTACGGTAGAGATGTTTTTGGGTTCTGGATTATGTAACCGGGCATTAAGAACATCTTATTCTTTAGAAATTTTGAGAAATGAATCATACGGATTGCATTATTACGATTGGGGATTGTTGGGAATTAGTTGGATGACTGGAGTACTTAGTCTGATTGGAATGTTATGGTGGTCACTAAAAGCGGCATTTGCAAAACTTCCTAAGAAATATTTATATCTTTCTGTATGGTTCGGATACATTCTGACTTGTGGATTTACCTCTGCTGAATTTGTTCGCCAAGGATGTTTTTTGATACAAGCAATATGTCTATACCTCATTTATAAAATATCCTTGTATGAAAAGAATTGCTATAATGAATAATGGGACATTACCTATACCGTCAGTTTTGGGAGGTGCAGTAGAAACATTGGTTCAGCTTTTGATTGATACCAATGAAAAAGAAAAGCAAATGCAACTTGAGATTTTTTCTATTGACAATGCTAATGCAAGAGAAAAGGCAAAAAAGTATAGGTGTACCCATTTTCACTTTGTTAGTACTTCGAGTATTTTGAATCGAATAACAGATTTTCTAAAGCGTTGTTATAATTTTATAGCTTTACGGACAGGTCTGCCATTTATTGGATATTGTTATGCAAGTGCGTTGGTTCGTTTCATCAAGAATAGTAACAATATTGATGCTGTTCTTCTGGAAGGTTCCTCAATTAATGCTGATTATATAAAAAGGAAAACCGCATTGCCCGTTATACAACGCATACATAATATACCGCTCCATGGTTTGCGTCATTGGGATGATTTGAATGCAAAATCAACAGACCTTTATTTGGGGATTAGCAATTATATATGCAAAGTGTTGCAGAAAAATATTGAAGGAAAATATGGAGCTGCCATCAGGTTATTGTATAATTCAATAGATTTCGATCAGTTCAATGTAAGGACTACAATTGAAGAAAGAAATGTATTAAGAAAGTCGCTTAATATTCCTGTAAATTCCTTTCTTTTTGTTTTTTCGGGTAGATTGAGGGATTACAAAGGTATAAAAGAATTGCTGCTTGCTTTCTTGGAATCTAAAGATAAAATGCCTAATGCCTATTTGCTTATTGTCGGGAGCTTTGCGTTTTCTTCGACCTATGTGTCTCCATTCGAAAAAGAACTTGCGTCTATCATTTATCAATTGGGTGAGAGGGTTATATTTACAGGTTTTGTGAAGTATGAAGTCATCCATAAATACTATCAAATTGCAAATGTAGGTGTATTCCCTTCCACATGGGAGGAACCTTTTGCACTAACCTGCCTTGAGGCGATTGCAAGCTCATTGCCTGTTATTATAACGAGAAGTGGAGGTATGCCGGAAATTGTTGATGGGGAATGTGGTATTGTTGTCAAGAATGACGAAAATCTAGTCAATTCATTGGCCGTTGCAATGAAAAATATATATGGTATGGACAAAGTTAAATTGAAAAATATGGCTCTGCATTCTGTATTGCGGGCACAATTGTTTGACAATCAACTTCAATATAAACAATTTGTAGAATACATCCATTCTAAAATATAGTTTATGAAAAATATACTTATAACGTTCCCCAATGCTATAGATCCCACAACTGGTGGTTTAGAAAAAGTTTATCATAATCTTACCCCTTTTTTGCGTAACAATGGATATAATGTATATGCTGTATATAGAGTAAAATCTGATTATGATACACACTCTGTCTACACAGGCATCTTTTATTCTGATGATTATCGTTGTGGTGTAAAATATAACGAAATAATTGATCAAGTTATTCAAAATCAGGATATTCACATAGTGATATGCGCATTTCAATACTTTCGACTTGTGAGATACTTGTCAACCCTTTCTGATATAAAAGTTATACATCATATACATAATATACCATCGGCTTATCTGTTTGGCAGAATACATTATCTTTCAAGCAGATTACAGAATACTTTATTAGACAAGTTTTTGAGAAGAATAAGGTTTAATATCCGTCTTCACAAGGCTATGGGTAACATAGCTCATAATAATCAGAAAATAGTTATACTATCTGAATCTTTTAGAGATGATCTTAAAAGAATTTTTCAGTTTGATCAGAAGAATGTGGTGGCTATTCCAAATCCTTTTCCTTTAGATACATTTTACTCTCTAGATGATACACAGCGTGAAAAAGTGATATTATATGTTGGACGCATTTCAGAGCCCCAAAAAAGAATATCTTCACTGCTTAACATTTGGCAAAAACTACAAGATCGGCTTCCTGATTATCGTATGGACATTGTAGGAGGTGGTCCAGATAAAGAGTTTTTCGAGAATAAGGCAAAGGATATGAATCTTGAAAGAATTAATTTTTATGGTTTTAAAAATCCGGATGATTATTATAAGAAATCCATAATAAGTTGTATGACAAGTAATTATGAAGGGTTTGGAATGGTCCTTGTAGAAGCAATGCAGTATGGATGTGTACCTTTCGCATTTGATTCATTTGCTTCTGTACATGATATTATAGATGATGGCGAAAACGGGTTTATAATCAACTCGTTTGATGAAGATGAATATGCGAAACGAGTTGTGGAATTCATTAATTATCCTGAAGAAAAAAAGAATTTGATTAGAAAAGCTGCAATAGATAAAAGTTCTTTGTTTGATGTGGAAAAAGTGGGGCTTATGTGGTTGGATTTATTATCAAGTCTTGATTTCTGATAAATATAAAAGCAAATTAATCCTATTTCTTTAAGGAAAAACAAGAAACAGTATTTCTCTATTATATCTCATATTTTTATTATCCAAAACGAAAAACATTTAGATTGATTTTATGATAATACGTTCAAAAGCCCCTCTTCGCCTTGGTCTGGCTGGAGGGGGAAGTGATGTTTCACCTTACAGTGATATTTATGGAGGATTAATATTGAATGCCACCATCAATCTTTATGCCTATTGCACCATAGAAGAGACAAGAGACAATAGCATCGTTCTTAACAGTTATGACTCAAACTGTTTTAAGTGTTATCCTTCTACAAAAAGAATGGAGATAGATGGTGAAGCAAGCCTGATAAAAGGTGTGTATAATCGTATTATTAAGGATTACGATCTCGATGCCAAATCATTCAAGATAACTACCTACAATGATGCTCCGGCCGGATCGGGGCTGGGTACCTCGTCTACTATGGTTGTTTGTATATTGAAATGTTTTGTAGAATGGCTAGGGTTACCTCTTGGAGACTACGAGATTTCCCGCCTAGCCTACGAGATAGAACGCAAGGACTTGAGTCTCTCTGGTGGCAAACAAGATCAGTATGCGGCAGCTTTCGGAGGATTCAATTACATGGAATTTTTGCAAAACGATATGGTGATTGTCAATCCACTTAAGATTAAGCGTTGGATTATTGATGAATTGGAAGCCAGTATGCTGTTGTTCTTTACTGGTAAGTCGCGTAGTAGTGCCGCTATTATCGAGGAACAGAAAAAGAATACCTCTAGTGGAGAGAGCGATGCTATTGAAGCTATGCACAAGATAAAACAGAGTGCCAAGGATATGAAACTGGCCATTTTGAAAGGAGACATAAACGGCTTCGCGGATATTCTCCGTGAAGGTTGGGAAAATAAAAAGAAGATGGCAAATAACATTACCAATCCTGTGATTCAAGAGGCTATGGACGTAGCTATGGCTGCAGGTGCCAAAGCAGGAAAAGTGTCGGGTGCAGGTGGTGGTGGATTCATTATGTTCATCGTAGAGCCAACGCATAAGAAAGAAGTAGAAGAAGCACTGAAGAAGCTTCATGGATTAGTTATGCCGTTCCAATTTAGTGATGGAGGTGCTCATGGTTGGAAAATATATCCTACGGATACTGTAGGTTCACTAAGCATTAAGTGATTTATGGAAGAGAAGTTAGTAAAACATGTAGATCTTTTGATAGAGAGGTATCCTACTCTCGATGTATGTAAACAAAATATCATCTTGGCTTATCAGATACTGGAAGAAGCCTATTCGGCAGGGCGCAAGTTGCTTGTTGCCGGCAATGGTGGTAGTGCCTCGGACAGCGAACACATTGTAGGCGAGTTGATGAAGGAATTCAAGATGAAGCGTAAAATCTATGCAGCTCAAATAGACCGCTTGATGAAGATTGATGAGGAAATGGGGACAGTCCTTGCCGATCATCTGCAAGGGGCGTTACCTGCCATTTCACTCGTGGGTGAACCTTCGCTTACCACTGCCTTCATGAACGATGCTGTACCTGAACTTGTCTTTGCACAGCAAATCAATGGTCTGGGGCGTGCTGGTGATGTATTCTTGGGTATATCTACTTCAGGTAACAGTAAGAATGTTCTCTATGCTGCTGTAGCTGCAAAATCAAAAGGATTGAAGGTTGTGGGACTTACGGGGGAAAAGGAAAATCGTTTGATGGAATTTACCGATGTGTGTATCCGAGTACCCGAGACTGAAACTTACAAGATACAAGAATTACATCTTCCGGTATATCATTGCCTGTGTTTGATGCTGGAAGAAAAATTCTTTGGATAAATCAACAACAATAATTATATGAAGACAGTAATAATGGCTGGAGGACGTGGCACGCGTATTGCTTCTGTGGCGAATGATGTGCCCAAACCAATGCTTTCCATTTGTGGCAAGCCAATATTAGAGCATCAGATAGACAACCTTAAGGCATGTGGCCTGACTGATATAATATTAGTTATCGGTTATCTGGGTGAAAAGATTAAGGACTATTTTGGAGATGGAAGTCGTTTTGGGGTATGCATTGAATATTTCATCGAGGATCATCCATTGGGAACTGCAGGTGCTCTATTCAAGATGCCCCAGCTTACAGAAGATTTTCTGCTCCTTTGTGGAGATGTGATAATTGACGTGGATTTCAATCGCTTTATCGCATTCCATAAAGAAAAGAAAGCGTGGGCTAGCTTAGTGGCACATCCTAACGGTCATCCTTACGACAGTTCGCTGCTTGTTACGGAGATTGAAGCCCCCCAAATAGCAGGTGGTATGCCTGTAGATACCCATCGGGTGATTTGTTGGATGGCGAAAGAAGATGAACGTCTCTATTATAAAAATCGTGTGAATGCGGGCATCGAGTTGATCTCCCCAGAACTATTGAAGGAGACGATGAAAAATTTTGTACCCCGTCATCCGGAGACTCCCGATAAGATAGACCTCGACCGCGATGTGCTGAAAATAAATATTGGCAGCGGACGTATCTATGCTTATGATACTCCGGAATATGTTAAAGATATGGGTACGCCCGATCGCTTTTTTGAAGCAGAGAATGATATAAAGACCGGCAAGGTGCATGCTCATAATCTAAAGAACCGACAGAAAGCTATCTTTTTGGATCGGGATGGAACTATCAACAAGATGGTAGGATTTATCACCAAGCCCGAGCAATTTGAACTTCTTCCAGGCGTAGCTAAAGCTATCAAGGCTATCAATAAAAGTGCTTATCTGGCTATCGTGATCACTAATCAGCCAGTCATTGCCCGTGGTGACTGTACTTTCGAGCAATTACAGGCAATTCATAACAAGATGGAAACGGAACTTGGCAAAGAGGGAGCTTTTGTTGATGCCATTTATGTTTGCCCTCATCATACAGATAAAGGATTTCCTGGCGAGCGGCCTGAATATAAGTGTGACTGCGATTGCCGGAAGCCCAAACCGGGTTTGCTGCTTCAAGCAGCAAAAGATTTCAATATCGATTTGTCGCAGTCGTATATGATTGGGGATAGTGACGGAGATGTGAGAGCGGGGGAAAATGCTGGGGTGAAGGAGGCTATTAGAGTGGAACAAAATCAAGAAGAAGCATTAATGCAGATACTTAAAAAGATTCTTTATTCATAAATACATAAGAATGGTTATAAATTATATAACATACGATTCTTGGTGGGATACTGATATAACGATAATACCTGAATTAGTTAAAGAGTATCACCTAAACGTATTTGTACTTTCTCCTTTTGATAATTGTAAGTATCCTCAAAAAGAAATCGGACGAAATGTCAAATTGGTACATGTACATCAAAAGTATAGAGATAGAGACTTGAGATCAATCGGTACAGCTATTAAGTATTTCTTTAAAATATATAAGGAATGTCGGAGAAAAGATTATATAAACATTTTTATTCCGGGAAAGAATCCGTTCTTTATTATTCTGACTCTTCTTTTTCTTTCCAAGAAAAGAACAATAATATGTTCTCACAATTACATCGAACATGGTGATACGAAGTTTAGAGGTTCAAAGCTAGTCGATTTTTTGAAGGAGCGATTCTATCAATCATTCAAATGGTTTCATTTCTATTCAAAAATGCAAATGGATTTGTTTAAAAAAGATTATCCGTCAAAAAATGCATTTTTTACGGAAATGCCATTAAAAGACTTCGGTATAGCACCCATAATAGAAAAAAAGGGGAATGAGGTGACACTTTTATTTTTTGGTTTGATTAGAGACTATAAACAATTGGATTTGCTTATTAAAGCCGTTAATAATCTTGAAAATCCAAATCTGAAAGTAATAATTGCCGGTAAGGCAACAAAGGAAGAACAAGAGAAATATTTATCTCTAATTAAGGATAAAAGTATATATGAATTGAATTTTGAATTTATCCCTAACGAGAATATTCCAACTATTTTCTCTAAGGCTGACTTTTTAGTTTTGCCATATCGTTCTGCAACCCAGTCGGGGCCTTCGCTCATAGCGATAAACTATTCAGTTCCTATCATTGCATCAGATATAGTACCTTTTAGCGATATGGTAGAAGATGGAGTAAATGGATTTCTTTTTGAAAGTAACAATTGCGAGGCACTAACGGCTGTTTTAAAGAAAGTATTGATGCTAAACGAGGAAGATATATCTTGTTTAAGAAGAAATCAGAGTAAATATAGGGAGGATTATATTAGGAATAATGATATCTGTAAGCTGTTTCAGCAATTTATTAACGATAAAATATTGTATCAAATATAAAATTACATTCAATGAATATAGCAATTGTAGGTACAGGTTATGTCGGCTTAGTAAGCGGCACTTGTTTTGCAGAGATGGGTAACAAAGTTACCTGCGTGGATGTTGATCGGGCGAAGATTGACAAACTTCTGAATGGTGAGATGCCAATCTATGAGCCAGGGCTTGAAGATTTGGTTAAACGTAATGTTGCCTATGACCGTTTGCATTTCACAACTGATATCACTAAGATTTTGGGTGATGTAGAGGTCGTATTTTCCGCTGTAGGTACTCCTCCTGACGAAGATGGTAGTGCCGATCTGAAATATGTGCTAGCTGTAGCTCGTGAGTTCGGTCAGAATATTAATAAGTATACCATTTTGGTTACTAAAAGTACGGTTCCTGTAGGTACTGCTAAAAAAGTGAAAGCTGTTATCCAAGAAGAACTTGACAAACGTGGCGTAAACATTCCATTTGATGTGGCTTCGAATCCGGAGTTTCTGAAAGAGGGAGCTGCTATTAAAGACTTCATGAGTCCCGACCGTGTGGTCGTTGGTGTTGAAAGTAAGCAAGCCGAAGAAGTGATGACTAAGCTCTATCATCCTTTCTTGATTCAGAATTTCCGTGTTATTTTCATGGATATTCCATCTGCTGAAATGACAAAATATGCGGCTAACGCCATGCTTGCTACACGTATCAGTTTCATGAATGACATAGCTAACTTGTGTGAACGTATGGGAGCTAATGTAGATAACGTGAGAAAAGGTATTGGAGCAGATGTCCGTATCGGTCAGAAGTTTCTTTATGCAGGGTGCGGTTATGGTGGCAGTTGTTTCCCGAAAGATGTAAAGGCATTGATTCATACGGGAATTGATAATGGCTATCACATGGAGGTGATTGAAGCAGTAGAACGTGTGAACGAGAATCAAAAAACGATCGTTTACAATAAACTTTTAACGTTGATGGGGGATGTGAAGGGTAAAACCATTGCTGTGCTTGGATTGGCTTTTAAACCAGAAACGGATGATATGCGTGAAGCTCCTGCACTAGTTGTAATAGGGAAGTTGCTGGAAGCCGGTGCATCGGTTCGGGTGTTTGACCCTATTGCTATGCCGGAATGTAAGCGTAGAATAGGTAATGTAGTGACTTATTGTGAAAATATGTACGATGTAGCCGACGGGGCCGATGCTTTAGCCCTGATGACCGAATGGCGACAGTTCCGTATGCCAACTTGGAATGTCATTAGGAAGTGTATGAAGGGCAATGTGATTGTGGATGGTCGTAATATCTATAATCGTCAAGAGCTTGAAGGTTTAGGATTTGTGTATACTCGGATAGGTGAGAAGTGAAAATTACATAGTGTTATGTTTATTATATGAAAATAATAAAAACAAGGCTTGTATGCGCATGGATTTTATTACCTCTCTTTCTGATACATATTTTTCTTTATTTTTTTCATCAAAATAGAAAGAAGATACAATCCGATATGCCAACATTGACACAGTTTATTTATCATCTCATCTATGATAAACCTTACAGAAATGTTTTCTATTATCGGGTTGGTCGAATTCATTTCTTATTTAGCTGGTTGCTTCCGAGATGTTACTATACGAAAATCAATCAGAATATGAATATAGGCCATGATATTCAAATGGAACATGCATTTAATACTTTTTTGAATGCAAAATCTATAGGAGATCATTTTAGGTGTTTTCACAATGTTACTCTTGGTCAAAAAAATGGGAAAACTCCAACTATAGGAAATAATGTGGTTGTTAGTTGTGGTGCTTCAATATTGGGAGATTGTATCATCGGAGATAATGTAATAATTGGAGCGGGTTGTGTAGTCGTTAAAAGTGTTCCGGCAAATAGCACAATTATAGGAAATCCAGCCGTTATTGTCAAGAAAGAAGGAATAAAAACGTATGAATTATTATAATTAAACTTTATGAGAATATTGTTTATCGCTAATTATAGTCAATTGTATGGTGCGAATCGTTCTATGCTAACTATCATTGAATATCTGCACAATAATGAGTATGATGTGAAATTGATTTTACCTTCTAAAGGAGATATTTGTCAGGAACTCGATATGATTGGTATAGATTATAAAGTGATACCAATGTTTACACAACTCTATTATTTAAAACGTAATATAAAATACTTGGCACTTCCTATTCTCGATATTTGGACTTTCTTTAAGCTTCCCTTTCTAATTAAAGAAGCAAAAAAATTCTCACCAGATATTATTTATTCCAATACTTCAGCTGAAATGACCGGTATTGAAGTCGCAAAAAAACTGGGTGTGAAACATATATCGCATATTCGAGAGTTTATGGATTTGGATCATGGTGCGCAATTTATAATGGGAAAAAAAGGCAAGAAAAGGTTTATAAATCAGAGTGATGGTGTTATATATGTTTCTTATTCAGTTGCTAATCATGTGAATTTAGGTGAGCCTTTAGGTAAAAGCCAAAGAGTGATATACAACGGCCTGAAAGACGCAAATGTAGAATTTGAAGATAAGGAAATATGCAATTCTCTCAACTTAGGGGTCGTTGGCATATTCGATAAAGCGAAAGGCCAAGATTTGGCAATCAATGCCATGCCGAAAATTTTAAAAATATTTCCAAATGCAAAATTGAACATTTGGGGAGATAAAGAGGGGGGATTTAAACGAGTTATACATAAGCTTGTTAAATCTTTGAGTTTGGATAATTCTGTTGTTTTTCATGGGTTTGAGAAAAATTCAAATCAAATATATAAGGATATGGACATATTGTTAATGTGTTCTAGATGTGAAGGATTTGGAAGAGTGACTGTAGAGGCTATGCAAAGAGGTATTCCTGTTATAGGATTGAACACAGGTGGTACATCTGAATTAGTAAAAGATGGTTTCAATGGTTATTTGTTCAACTCTATACAAGAAATTCCGTCGAAATTGTCTCTTCTTTTAGAATCAAAGGAACATTATAATCATATTAGGCGGAACGCTTATACTGAATCACGATCGATGTATTCTGTTACGCAATATTGTAAAAGTGTAGAAGATTTTATCTGCCAGATTTATTCTTTGTAAATAAGTTTAGTAGGATTGTGGTATACACATGAAAATATTATTTCTTCTATAATATTCATGCGTCTTTTCATGTAATCAGTTCTCATTTTATTAATTAGATGATAAAAGCAATGATAAAAATATTAATTACCGGGGGCAGTGGATTTATTGGTACTAATCTTATTGAATATTTCCTTTTTAATCAGAACATTGAACTTCTTAGTATTGATATTGAAAAGCCCAAAATCAGTGCACATAATCGTATTTGGAAACCAATAAATATATGTGATAAGGAGAGTGTTGTATCTATATTTAGAGCGTTTCAGCCTGAAATTGTGATACATCTGGCTGCCCGTACAGATTTGAGAGGTGTTACGCTTCAAGATTATGATGCAAACATGAGTGGAGTGAGCAATGTATTAGCGGCTATAAATGAAGCCGGAAGTGTACAGCGTGCAATTTTTGCATCTTCTATGTATGTTTGCGAACCGGGGTATATGCCCAAAGACTTTGAAGATTATGCGCCTCATACTCTTTATGGAGAGAGTAAAGTGGAAACCGAAAAAAGAATTAAAAAGGCCAATCCTACAACTTACACCTGGAGTATCATTCGGCCTACAAGCATTTGGGGGCCTTGGTTTGGCGAGCCTTATGATAAATTCTTTCATATTGTTCTAAAGCATATGTATTTCCATATGGGTGAAAAGGCTTGCAAAAAAACTTATGGTTATATTGATAATGCAATATATCAAATAGAATCAATTCTCCGGGCTTCTCCGAAAAAAGTCAATCGGAATATTTATTACTTAGGTGATTATGAGGCTTATTCGATCACAGATTGGGCTAATGAAATAGCAAACATTGAAAGTATTAAAATTCCTCATGTCCCTTATTTTTGCTTCCGATGGATGGGGTATGTGGGAGATTGCTTAAAAAAGATAGGGATAGCTTTTCCTATGACGAGTTTCCGACTGCATAATATGACAACGGATAATGTTCATAATCTGGAGCCTATAAAATCAATAGCTCCTCATTTGCCGGTATCGAGGGTAGAGGGTACTAAAGTTACGTTGGATTGGATTCATAAGTATGAGTAACAGAGGCAGTATATGTTTTACTAATAGATAAAGCGGGATTTTATGAAAGTTTCAATTATAACTTCGTGCTACAATCGTGCAGCAACGATTCGGGGTGCTATCGAGAGTGTCTTAGCACAGGATTATAATGACATAGAGTTTATAGTGGTGGATGGCTCCAGTACGGATGGTTCGTTGGATATTATCCGAGAATATGCGGATCGTATCTCGATTATTATATCGGAACCTGACCATGGTATGTATGAGGCTATCAATAAAGGTATTCGTGTGGCTACGGGAGAGATAATCGGATTGCTACATTCGGATGATTTTTTCTACGATAATGGGGTAGTTGGGCGCATTGTAGAACGGATGAAACGGACACATGCCGATTTCTTGTATGGTGATGGTCTCTTTGTGAATCCTGATGATACGAACAAAGTGGTGCGCAACTGGATTGGGGGAGGGTATCGTCTTTGGAAAGTGCGTCATGGATGGCTTCCTCTTCATCCCACTTGCTATATACGACGCGATGTAATGATGAGACAGGGGCTTTATAACGAGAGTTATAAAATTGCAGCTGATAGTGACTTATTGGTGCGTTATCTGTTGACTGGTGGACTCACGGTGACATATCTCAATGAATATGTCGTGCGGATGCGTATGGGGGGGCTTTCTACTGATAGTGCTAAACGTAAGAAGATGTGGGAAGAGGATATTAGGGTGTACGTTTCGCACGGATTATGGCCTACTTTGACTAAGTTGGAAAAGATGGCTTGGAAAGTACCGCAGTTTGTACTCGCGTTACTGAAAAAATAGGTCATTATTCCAGATAAGAATTATAAAAATAAAGTGTATGCAGGAAGTCCAACGTTTTAACAAAGTCCTAAAATCTTTGGTCCTTTTTGGGGATCTTATTTTGCTGAACCTGCTTTTATGGGGATTTAATTTGTTACTGGGTACCCGTTTCTGGTGTGTTCATTGCGGTTCTATCTTTCAGGGCATGACTCTTATCACTCTGTGCTATTTACTTTGTAACATGCATTCAGGTGTTATTCTTCATCGTCCTGTGGTACGTCCCGAACAGATAATGATCCGTGTCTTACGTAACATGGTTCCTTTTGTCTTTTTTTCGGTTTGTACGTTGCTTGTTTTTCATTTTCATTTTTCCCATTCCCGATATTTCGGACTGTTTTATGTTGCTTTAATAATTGTTATTGTCAGCTATCGTTTAATTTCCCGTCACTGTTTGGAGCTTTATCGGAAAAAGGGAGGAAATGTTCGCAAGGTAGTATTGGTTGGAAGCCATGAGAATATGCAGGAACTTTATCATGCGATGACGGATGATCCTACGTCCGGTTATCGTGTACTGGGTTATTTCGAGGATTTTCCTTCGGACCGATATCCACAAGATGTTTTATATTTAGGGCAGCCAAATGAAGTAACTGATTTTTTAGAAAAACATGCGGGAGAGGTCGATCAGCTTTATTGTAGTCTTCCTTCTGTACGAAGTGCGGAGATTGTTCCTATCATTAATTACTGTGAAAATCATTTGGTCCGTTTCTTTAGTGTTCCAAATGTCCGTAATTATTTGAAGCGTAGAATGCATTTTGAGTTATTGGGGAATGTTCCTGTACTTTCTATTCGTTGTGAGCCATTGGAATCACTGGAGAACCGTATTATCAAGCGTGCTTTTGATGTTGTTTGTTCAGGGTTATTTCTTATTACGGTTTTTCCATTCGTTTATATATTCTTTGGAATTGCGATCAAGTTAAGTTCTCCCGGTCCTGTTTTTTTCAAACAAAAACGCAGTGGTGAGGATGGTCGTGAATTCTGGTGTTACAAGTTTCGTTCAATGAAAGTTAATGCGCAATGTGACACTCTTCAGGCTACGGAAAATGATCCTCGTAAAACACGTATCGGAGAGATAATGAGAAAGACGAGTGTGGACGAATTGCCTCAATTTATCAATGTATTGAAAGGAGATATGTCTATTGTAGGTCCTCGTCCTCACATGTTAAAACATACAGAGGAATATTCTAATCTGATAAACAAGTTTATGGTTCGTCACTTCGTTAAACCTGGAATAACTGGCTGGGCTCAAGTGACGGGCTTTCGTGGTGAGACGAAAGAGCTCTGGCAGATGGAGGGACGTGTGCAACGTGATATCTGGTATATAGAGCATTGGACTTTTTTATTGGACTTATATATTATGTATAAGACGGTGTATAATGCTATACATGGAGAAAAAGAAGCATATTAAAAAATAAAACTTAAGAATTAAAGGGCGTTTAATTATGAATTTAAGAATTATGATGAGAAGACTAAACAAAAGAAATTTGTGGCTACTATTGTTGCCATTCCTATTGGCTGGCTGTCAGTCTTATAAAAAGGTTCCCTATTTCCAGAATGTGGAAGTTGTGAACGAGGTAGAACAACAGGAAAAATTGTATGATGCCAAGATCATGCCCAAGGATTTGTTGACTATTGTGGTATCGTGTACTAATCCTGAACTTGCGATACCTTTTAACCTGACGGTTGCCAGCAATGCCGGAATAGCTGTGAGTACTTCGTCTTATGTGACTACTCAACCTGTATTACAGCCTTATTTGGTAGATAATGAAGGAAACATAAATTTTCCGGTGTTAGGAGAATTGAAGTTAGGAGGCTTAACGAAAAGGGAAGCAGAACAGCTGATTATAGATAAATTGAAGCCTTACATGAAGGAGACTCCCATTGTAACGGTCCGTATGGTAAATTATAAAATATCTGTTATCGGTGAGGTTACCCGTCCCGGAACTTTTACTATCTCTAATGAGAAAGTGAATCTGTTGGAGGCATTGGCTATGGCTGGTGATATGACGGTATACGGTCTTCGTGATAATGTAAAGTTGATTCGTGAAGACGCAAACGGCAAACAGCAAATTGTAACCTTGGATTTGAACAAGGCCGAAACCATTCTTTCACCTTACTATTGGTTGCAACAGAATGATATTGTTTATGTAACTCCCAATAAAGCAAAGGCTCGAAATTCAGATGTAGGTAACAGTACCAGTCTCTGGTTCTCAGCCACTTCTATCTTGGTATCCATTGTCAGCCTATTAGTAAATATTTTAAAATAATGATTTGCAATGAAAGAAACAGATTTCAACGAAGCACAAGAATCTAAGGAAGAAAATATAGACGTTAAGGAACTATTGTTTAAATATTTGATCCACTGGCCTTGGTTTGTGGGGGCGGTTGTGGCGTGTTTGATTGCGGCATGGGTCTATTTGTATGTATCCACTCCCGTATATAATATTTCCGCTACGGTTTTAATAAAGGATGATAAGAAAGGGGGGAGTGCCGGAATGCTTTCCGGGTTGGAGAGTCTGGGATTGGATGGTATGATCTCTTCTTCGCAGAATATTGACAATGAGATTGAAGTTCTCCGTTCAAAGACTATCGTCAAAGAGGTGGTTGAAGATTTGGGACTTTATATTTCTTATACAGATGAGGATGAGTTTCCTTCCAGGAACATGTATAAGACTTCACCTGTACAAGTGAGTCTGACTCCGCAGGAGGCTGATTTGTTGGAGGAGCCGATGATAGTGAAGATGGCATTACAACCACAGGGAAGTATGGATGTGACTGTGAAGATTGACGATGATGAATATCAGAAACATTTTGAGAAATTGCCGGCGGTTTTTCCTACCGATAAAGGGACATTGGCTTTTTTCCTGACGCCGGACTCGGTATTATCTTCTAAAAGAACATCGGAAGAAACTACAAATTTGGAAAAGACTACACGTAATATTACAGCAACAATTAATAAGCCTTTGACGGTAGCGAAATGGTGTTGCAAAAATATGACTATAGAACCCACTTCCAAAACTACTTCTGTAGCTGTCATATCGTTGAAAAACTCAAATGTGCAGCGAGGCAAAGATTTTATCAATAAGCTATTGGAGATGTATAATATCAATACGAATAATGATAAAAATGAAGTGGCACAGAAAACTGCAGAATTTATCAATGAACGTATTGGAATTATTTCAAAAGAACTCGGTAGCACGGAAAAGGATTTGGAGAGTTTTAAACGTGGGGCAGGTATTACGGATTTGACCAGTGATGCTCAGATCGCTTTAACTGGTAGTGCTGAATATGAAAAGAAGCGTGTAGAGAATCAAACCCAGATTAATTTGCTGCAGGATCTTCAGAAATATATGCAGAATGAAGGTTATGAGGTTCTGCCCAGTAATATCGGATTGCAGGATTTGAATCTTGCGGCTGCCATTAATCGTTATAATGATGTGCTTGTTGAGAGAAAACGTTTGCTGCGTACGTCAACAGAGAATAATCCTACCATTATAAACCTGGATACCAGCATTAGTGCAATGAAAGAGAATGTGCAAGTTTCTTTAGACAGGGTGTTGCGTGGATTGTTTATCACAAAGGCAGATCTGGATCGTGAAGCGAGCCGTTATTCCCGTCGCATTAGTGAGGCACCTGGGCAGGAGCGCGAATTTGTGAGTATTGCGCGTCAGCAGGAAATTAAGGCCGGACTCTATTTGATGCTTCTTCAGAAACGTGAGGAAAATGCTATAACTCTGGCTGCTACAGCCAATAATGCGAAGATTATAGATGAAGCTATAGCAGATGATGCTCCTGTGGCTCCTAGAAGTAAAATTACTTATTTGATCGCTTTGATACTAGGAGTCGGAATTCCGGTAGGGGTTATATATTTGCTTGAATTAACCAAATTCAAGATTGAAGGTCGTGCAGATGTAGAAAAACTTACTAGTGCACCTATTGTCGGTGATATCCCGTTGACAGATGAAAAGCAGGGAGCTATTGCTGTATTTGAGAATCAAAACAACCTGATGAGTGAAACTTTCCGCAATGTCCGGACGAATCTTCAGTTTATGCTTGGAAATGGCAAGAAGGTGATTTTAGTTACTTCCACAGTCAGTGGTGAAGGTAAATCTTTTATCTCTGGTAATCTTGCTATCAGTCTTTCTTTATTAGGGAAGAAAGTAGTAATAGTTGGTCTTGATATCCGCAAGCCAGGTTTGAATAAGGTATTCAATATATCAAAAAGAGAACAAGGGATAACTCAATATTTGGCTAATCCGGAAAAGAATTTGATGGATTTGGTACAGCTCTCTGATGTCAGTAAGAATCTCTATATTCTTCCTGGTGGAACAGTTCCTCCTAACCCGACAGAATTGTTAGCACGTGATGGATTGGATAAAGCGATTGAGACTCTCAAAAAGAATTTTGAATATGTGATTCTCGATACCGCTCCTGTCGGTATGGTAACTGATACCTTATTAATAGGACGTGTGGCTGATTTATCTGTTTATGTATGTCGTGCGGATTATACCCGTAAAAATGAGTATACTTTGATTAATGAACTTATTGATGGAAATAAGTTGCCTAACCTATGTACAGTAATAAATGGTTTGGATTTGAAGAAAAGAAAGTACGGTTATTATTACGGCTATGGTAAATATGGCAAGTATTATGGTTATGGTAAACGATACGGCTATGGTTATGGATATGGAGAACAATCTGGTAAGGAAGAATAAATCCATTGATAACCAAGATATTTTAAAATTAATAATGTCATAGAGTGGTTTATAATACTTTACACAAAAGTGAGATGAAACATGTAGGTCCCTAACTTTATGCTACACACATGAAGAACCCTACATTTTGTGGTCAGGAAATATACAGCGGTGTATTCCTGATCAACGCCCTCATGTCGGTGTAAATCCGATGTGATTTCTATAATATCAACTGTCTGTGAAGATCGTTGATATTTTTTTTAAAACAGTGAATGGTGCGATGAATATTTTTTGTAGCTTTGTGAAAAATCGAATTGAAATGGAAAATTTACGAAGATACCCCATCGGAATACAGACTTTTTCGGAAATACGGAAAAGTAATTACCTTTATATTGATAAAACGGAATATGTGTATTGGATGGTACATTTCACTAAATACGTATTCTTGAGTCGTCCTCGTCGTTTTGGTAAGTCATTGTTGACTTCTACATTACATAGTTATTTCTCTGGTCAGAAAGAATTATTTCAAGGGTTGGCTATAGAAAAGCTGGAAAAGGAGTGGACGGAATATCCAGTGCTTCACTTTGATATGAGTACAGCCAAGCATGCAGACTGTGAACAGCTGTTGCAAGAGTTGAATATGAAGCTAATTCGTTATGAGGAGGTTTACGGAAAGATGGAGGGAGAGATTAATCCAAATCAGCGTCTGGAAGGACTCATCAAGCGCGCTTACGAGCAGACAGGGAAACAAGTGGTTGTGCTGATAGATGAATACGATGCTCCTCTGCTGGATGTAGTACACGAGGAAGAGAGGCTTGGCGTATTGCGTAACATCATGCGCAATTTCTACAGTCCTCTTAAAGCGTGTGATCCTTATTTGCGGTATGTGTTTTTGACCGGTATCACCAAATTCTCCCAACTTAGTATATTTAGTGAATTGAACAATATCAAGAATATTAGCATGAATGAGTCTTATGCTGCCATTTGCGGTATTACAGAAAACGAGATACTTGTCCAAATGAAAGATGATGTAGACGCATTAGCCCAAAAACTGGAGGTTACTTCTGAAGAGGTATTGGCAAAACTGAAAGAAAACTACGACGGCTATCATTTCACTTATCCGTCTCCTGATATATATAATCCATTCAGTTTGCTTAACGCTTTTGCAGATGGTAAATTTAATTCTTATTGGTTTGGTAGTGGTACGCCTACTTATTTGATAAAGATGCTGGATAAATTTGGTGTAGCGCCTTCCGAGATAGGGAGAAAAACTGCGGTTGCGGAGGATTTTGATGCACCTACAGAAAGAATGGTGAGCATTACTCCATTGTTATATCAAAGTGGCTATATCACGATAAAAGATTATGATAAGGAGTTAGATTTATATACATTGGATATTCCTAATAAGGAGGTAAGAATAGGTTTGATGAAAAGTCTTCTTCCTAATTATGTTGCTAGTAAAACACCGGAAACCAATACTATGGTAGCTTATCTTTCCCGTGATATTCGTAATGATGATATGGATGCTGCTTTACGTCGTTTGCAAACGTTTCTGTCTACCATTCCTCAATGTGATAATACGAAATATGAGGGGCACTACCAACAGATGTTTTATATTATATTCAGTTTGTTGGGCTATTATGTAGATGTGGAGGTTCGTACTGCCAGTGGACGGGTGGATATGGTGCTTCGTACAAAGACTACGTTGTATGTGATGGAATTGAAACTGGACAAGAGTGCGGATAGGGCGATGGAGCAAATTGATCTGAAGAATTACCCCAAACGTTTTGCTTTGTGCGGATTGCCTATAGTAAAGGTGGCTGTCAGTTTTGATAGCGAACAGTGTACAATAGGGGAATGGAAAATTCTAAAAGTTTAATTATATTGCTGATTAATAAATTGTTATATACTAGTATGAATATAAAGAGCTCCGCAAGGGGCTTTTTTCTTTTCTATCCGGAATAAAAGCTTCACCTTTGCAGTGTTGATCAACAAAACGTGAATAAATAATTTGAATTTAAATCTTTAAAAAAACGTAGTATGAGTGTAATTTACAAAGTCATTACGCGCCCAACAGATCCGCGTGTTCCCAATTCTCCCAAGAGATATTATCCGCATCTGATCACTTTAGGTCAGTCTGTCAACCTGAAATATATTGCACAGAAAATGCAGGATCGTTCTTCGTTGTCTGTCGGTGATATCAAGAGTGTGATCCAAAATTTTGTGGAAAAGATGAAGGAGCAGCTGCTGGAAGGTAAGTCTGTGAATATTGAAGGTCTGGGCGTCTTTATGTTGACTGCCCGTTCGAAAGGTGCCGAACTGGCGAAGGATATAAATGCAAAAAGTGTAGAGAGCGTTCGTATCTTTTTTCAGGCGAATAAAGAGCTGCGCGTTACAAAGACTGCTACTCGTGCAGATGAGAAGTTGGATTTGATTAGCTTGGATGAATATCTGAAGAAGCTTAATATGACAATTTCTCCTAATGATCCTGAAAAACCGGATGATGGCGGAGAAGAAGGCGGAGGAAATGAAGGTGGCGGTAGCGGAGAAGCACCGGATCCTGCCGCATAATGAATTGTCAATTAATGATTGATGGTTAGGGTGTTTATTTAGTGTTTAATAAAAAAGAAAAATGTCTATGAAAAAAACGTGGAGTATTATTTTGAAAGTGATTATTGCTGTTGCTGGTGCAATTGCCGGAGTGGTCGGTGTACAGGCAGCAAACTTGTAATTGATTATCTTATAAATAGGTATATTTATGAATGAATAACAGGCGGGAAAAATCCCGCCTGTTTGTGTTTTAGATATAATTAGAGAATTATACTTCCTCGCATACTCTCATTTCCATTCCTTTATACACTACTACAATCTTATGCAACTGTGTGGTGCCAATTGCATTTTTCACTGTATCAGTATCAGCATAACGGTTTGTTTGGGCGATACCTTCCAATCGTAATTCTTCCACACGATTCTCTGAATCTTTGTATTTGGCATATTTCAACTCGATTATGTAGCTGTGTTTCATGTCGGGATAAATATCCAATAATGGAGATAGGAAGATGTCGGCATATCCCTCTTGTGTGTCTGCCTCCGAAATGGGACGGTAGAATCGGTTTTGTGCAGTCATGGCTAATGTGAAACCATGCACGAAAAATTCTCCCTTTTGTTTGTCACGCTGGGAGGCATAACTCTTCAGGCAATCGGCTATATAATCAAAATATGCTTTCCATGTACCTCGATAAGCGAGTGAACTGGATAATTCATTTTTTTCATAATTACTGAAGCTTAAGTTGGCTTCATTGTAAGTGTTCAATAGATAGGTGTAAAGCTGTTCGCGGACTACTTGATTAGGAATGGTGAGTTTGCACTTTCCTTCATGTGTACCATTAATAGTAAGCATACCAAAATAATAGAGTAGGCTGATGAAGTTGTCTGGATCAATAATACTGGCGGCTGGAAATCCTTTCTTCACTTCTCCAGTGATGTAGCCTTGGCTTATTAAGGTCTGTATGATGGAAGCATCGTGCGCAAACTCTTTATCTTTGCGGATGAGCATACGCAATTTCTCGTAGTCGATACGGATGTTGTCTTCTACCATGTCCTTCGGTACTTCACCGTATCGGATGTAGTTTTTGACGAAATAAAGCACCATGTTAGAATTGTACATAGTGGTTTGACCATAACATTCTTGTGCAAAGCAGTAATTATCATACCACGGTTTCATAATTTCTATCAATTCATCGATGGTATGGTTGAAATGCCCTGTATTAGAATAATAAGTTAACATTTCGCGAACTTCACTTTCTGTGAATCCCATCATTTCATTGAATTCTGATGAAAGGGAGTAATTAGTGCCGATATTGAAGCCGCTGGTCAAGTCATCCATTGTTACGGGACTGACACCTGTGATGAAACAACGTTTGATGCTGGAGTCGGTACCGGATTTTATTTTATTGAAGAAGGCACGTAAATAACCTTCTTTGTGTGTCTCATCAGTGTAACGGTTCATGCTGTCGACATCAGAGAGTATTGTATTGGTGAAATGGTCATATTCATCAATGAAGAGATAAATCTTTTGATTTACACGAGCGCATTCCGTAAACAGATATTCGAATTGGCTGACTGCCCCGTCTTTTTCGTTCATTTTTTCTTTGATTCCTTCGGGTAAATAGTCGGCATAAACATCGCAGAAATAGTCAAATACGATTTTGCAATGTTCGTCCAGACCTTTGCGGTAGCTGTGTAAATCTCCACTGATTCCTGAGAAATTTAATTTTATTACTAGATAGCTATTACGGTCTTTCGTAGGGTGCTTTCCGATATAAAGGTCGCCAAATAAAGCGTCAAACTTATCTTTGGTACGTATGTCATAATAATGTTGAAGCATATTCAAGGTCAGACTTTTTCCGAATCGACGCGGACGGATAAAAAAGAAGAAACGATCCGACTGCTCTATCAAAGGGATGAAAGAGGTTTTATCCACGTAATAATAATTGTCCAAACGGATGTCCTCGAAGTTCATCATACCATAAGGTAACAACTTCCTGTCTGATAATACATATTCCATAATTTATGCCTTTTATATGAATATACTTTGAATAAGTGTAGACAAAGATACTTCCTTTCCGCTACTTTCCCAAACAAACGTTCTTTCTTTTTGGTTTCGTGCTATTTGTTATGAGTGCCGCTCCATATTTTAACAAAATAGAAATTATAATCAAACTCGTTGGCTGAATAGCGGATTTTATCTACCTTTGTACCTTAATTAAATGCGTCATTTTAAGCAAGAAAAAACATGATTCGAAAAATAATAAAGGCTCTTTGGATATTTCTGGCAGTCATTGTGTTGGCTATTGTTGTCATCTTTGTCTCTATCTCAAAGGGTTGGATTGGTTATATGCCTCCTGTAGAGGAACTTGAAAATCCGAGTTATAAATTTGCAACGGAGATTTTCTCTGAAGATGAAAAAGTGCTTGGCACGTGGTCTTACAGTAAGGAAAATCGGGTATATACAGCTTACAAGGATTTGTCTCCCAGTATTATCAATGCTCTTATTGCGACGGAAGATGTCCGTTTTGTTAAACATTCTGGAATTGATGCCAAAGCATTGTTCCGTGCGTTTGTGAAACGTGGTTTGATGTTTCAGAAAAATGCAGGTGGAGGTAGTACTTTGTCGCAACAGCTTGCCAAACAGTTGTTTACAGAAAATGTGGCGAGAAACACGCTTCAACGTCTTTTCCAAAAACCGATTGAATGGGTGATTGCGGTGAAGCTTGAACGTTACTACACCAAAGAGGAAATCTTGAGTATGTATCTCAATAAGTTTGATTTTCTGAATAATGCGGTTGGTATTAAAACTGCTGCACATACATACTTCGCATGCGAACCGAAAGATTTGAAGATCGAAGAGGCAGCTACGTTGGTAGGGATGTGCAAGAATCCTTCACTTTATAATCCGGTCCGTTTCAACGAACGTTCCCGTGGCCGTCGTAATGTAGTGCTTGAGCAGATGCGTAAAGCTGGTTATATCACAGATGCAGAATGTGATTCTTTGCAGGCTCTTCCGTTGAAACTAAAATATAACCGCGTTGACCACAAAGAGGGATTGGCTACTTATTTCCGCGAATATCTCCGTGGTGTGATGACAGCACCGAAACCGGTAAAAAGTGATTATCGTGGTTGGCAAATGCAGAAATTCTACGAAGATTCTATCGCGTGGGAAACTAACCCGTTGTATGGTTGGTGTGCAAAAAATAAAAAGAAAGACGGTACGAATTATAACATCTATACAGATGGATTGAAGATTTATACGACGATCAATTCACGTATGCAGCAATATGCAGAGGATGCAGTAAAAGAGCATTTAGGTGATTATTTGCAACCTGTGTTTTTCAAAGAAAAAGAGGGAAGCAAAAATGCTCCATACGCAAGATCACTGCCGGAAAAACGAGTGGAGGAGTTGCTGACAAAAGCTATGAAGCAGACGGATCGTTATCGTCTTATGAAAGAGGCGGGAGCTTCGGAACAGCAGATTCGTAAAGCGTTCGATACCCCGGAAGAAATGACTGTCTTTTCCTGGAAGGGAGATAAAGATACAATTATGACACCGATGGATTCCATCCGTTACTACAAATCTTTCCTGCGAACAGGATTCATGTCGATGGATCCGGTAAGCGGGCATGTGAAGGCTTATGTAGGCGGACCGAATTATGTATATTTCCAGTATGATATGGCAATGGTGGGACGTCGTCAGGTGGGATCTACTATCAAACCGTATTTGTATACATTAGCAATGGAAAATGGCTTTTCTCCTTGTGATCAGACACGCCACGTAGAGCAAACGTTGATTGATGAGAACGGAACTCCTTGGACGCCTCGTAATGCAAATAATAAACGTTATGGGGAAATGGTGACTCTGAAGTGGGGATTGGCTAATTCTGATAACTGGATTTCTGCTTATTTGATGGGCAAACTGAATCCGTATAATCTTGTACGTTTGATCCATAGTTTTGGGGTTCGTAATAAAGCAATCGACCCGGTGGTTTCGCTTTGTCTGGGACCTTGTGAAATTTCTGTGGGTGAGATGGTAAGTGCATATACAGCTTTTGCCAATAAAGGAATTCGTGTAGCTCCATTGTTTGTTACACGCATTGAAGATAGTGATGGTAATGTGCTTTCTACCTTTGCACCGCAAATGGAGGAGGTGATAAGTATTTCAAGTGCATATAAAATGCTGGTTATGTTGCGCGCTGTTATTAATGAAGGAACAGGTGGGCGTGTTCGTCGTTATGGAATTACCGCCGATATGGGTGGGAAAACAGGTACGACCAATGATAACTCTGATGCCTGGTTTATGGGATTCACTCCTTCATTGGTATCCGGTTGTTGGGTAGGAGGTGATGAACGTGACATTCACTTTGGTAGAATGACTTATGGTCAGGGAGCTGCCGCTGCTTTGCCTATTTGGGCATTGTATATGAAGAAAGTGTATGATGACCCGACTTTGGGATATGACCAGCAGGAGAAATTTAAACTCCCTGAAGGATTTGATCCGTGTGCCGGTTCGGAAACTCCGGACGGAGAGGTGATAGAAGAGGGGGGATTGGACGATCTTTTTAACTAAGTCTGAAATAAGTATTAACCCGTAGCGTTTGGGGCACTGAACTGTAGGTGTAATATCTCTAATATCTAATGTTTAATACTTAAATACTTATTTTTTAATGCATAGGTATATTGTTTGCATAGGGAGTAATTACAACAGGAAAGAGAATTTGACTTTTGCCAGACAGGAACTGACTGAATCGTTCTCTTCTATATGTTTTGCGCCCGAATTGGAAACTGAACCTTTATTTTTTAAGAATCCGGCCTTGTTTTCCAACCAAGTGGTTATGTTCTTTTCCGATAAAGATGAAGAGGTAGTGAGGAAAATGCTGAAAGATATAGAGCAAAGGTCCGGACGTCGTCCGGAAGATAAAAAAGAGGAGAAAGTTTGTCTGGACATTGACATGCTTTTATATGATAACAAAATAGTAAAACCGGAAGATTGGCAAAGGGGATATATACAACAGTCATTATCTGCCTTCCATTCTTCATTATTTATTAAGTAGATGAAATTTCTTGGAATTATACCTGCCCGCTATGCATCCACTCGTTTTCCTGCAAAACCGTTGGCTATGTTGGGTGGAAAAACTGTTATACAACGTGTGTATGAACAAGTGGCTGGCGTTTTGGATGATGCTTATGTAGCCACGGACGATGAGCGTATTGAAGCTGCTGTCAAGGCGTTCGGAGGTAAGGTTGTGATGACTTCTGTTCATCACAAAAGCGGTACAGATCGCTGTTATGAAGCTTGTACAAAGATTGGAGGTGACTTTGATGTCGTGGTTAATATACAAGGAGATGAACCTTTTATTCAGCCTTCACAATTGGATGCGGTAAAGGCTTGTTTCGAAGATGTAACCACGCAGATTGCCACGCTGGTGAAACCTTTTACTGCAGATGAACCGTTTGCTGTACTGGAAAACGTAAATTCACCGAAAGTGGTAGTCAATAAGAACTGGAACGCGCTTTATTTTAGCCGATCCATTATTCCTTATCAGCGTAATGCCGAGAAACAGGACTGGCTGAAGGGACATACCTACTACAAGCATATCGGACTGTATGCCTATCGTACAGATGTGCTGAAGGAGATAACCATGCTTCCGCAGTCTTCTCTGGAACTGGCTGAATCTTTGGAGCAGCTCCGTTGGCTGGAGAACGGATATAAGATAAAGGTAGGCATTAGTGAAGTAGAAACTATCGGAATCGATACCCCGCAAGATTTGGAACGGGCAGAAGAGTTTTTGAAGAATAGAATCTAATCGTATGGATCGTAAAATACAACCTGAAATACAAACCCTGAAAAATTTTCGTATACTTCCTCCCGTCCGAATGACATTGCCAAATGGTATTCCATTGACTGTTATTAATGCGGGTGAACAGGAAGTAGTACGCATAGATGTGCTTTTCGCTGGAGCCCGTTGGCAGCAGTCGCAGAAACTGCAAGCCTTGTTTACAAACCGGATGTTGCGCGAAGGTACGACAAAATATACGGCTGCCACCATTGCCGAGAAACTGGATTACTACGGTTCGTGGCTCGAACTGTCCAGCTCGTCGGAGTATGCATACATCACTGTTTATTCGTTGAATAAGTATTTGGCGAAAACATTGGAGGTGGTAGAATCCATGATTAAAGAACCGCTTTTCCCGGAGAAAGAATTGCATACTATCCTCGATACCAATATCCAACAATATCTGGTCAATACTTCCAAAGTTGATTTCCTGGCACATCGCAGTCTGTTGAAGTCGCTTTATGGCGAACAGCATCCATGTGGTAAAATAGTGGTGGAGGAAGATTATCATGCCATCACTCCGGAAGTGCTTCGTGAATTTTATGAACGGTATTACCATTCGGGCAATTGCTCTATATTCTTGTCCGGCAAGGTGACGGAGGATATTATCAGCCGGGTGACGGATACATTCGGCACTTCTTTTGGTCAACATCAACAGCCGGCATCGAAATTAAGCTTTCCTTTTACTGCCGTTCCCGAAAAGAGAATTTTTATAGAACGTGAGGATGCCATGCAGAGTGCTGTAAAGATGGGATATACAACCATCACTCGTAACCATCCTGATTATCTGAAACTCCGGGTATTGATGACTTTATTCGGAGGCTATTTCGGCAGTCGTCTGATGTCTAATATCCGTGAAGAAAAGGGGTATACTTATGGCATTTCAGCAGGAATCATGTTTTATCCGGATAGCGGATTGCTGGCTATCTCGACAGAAACGGATAATGAATATGTGGAACCGTTGATACAGGAAGTATATCATGAAATTGACCGTCTGCATCAGGAACCTGTGTCGATGGAAGAACTGACTATCGTACGCAACTATATGTTGGGCGAAATGTGCCGTAGTTATGAGTCTCCTTTCTCACTTTCGGATGCATGGATCTTTATTGCTACTTCCGGTCTGGATGATGACTACTTTTCACGTTCTCTGCTGGCTGTAAACGAGGTTACTCCTGCAGAAATACAAGATTTGGCACAGCGCTATTTGTGCAAAGAGACATTAAAAGAGGTCATTGCAGGTAAAAAGTTGTCATAAATTGCTTTCCGAAAGTGGGCTGTTTGGGATAGAAATTGTATCTTTGTCCAAATTGTAATTCTAAAATGAGTAACGACTAAAACCAATGAGGAAATATCTATATACTACACTTTTATTGGCTCTCCTCGCACAAGAGGGAGTAATGGCACAAGAAAATGAAGGAAAAAAAGGCGGATTTTTCGGAAAAATTAAAGATACATTCTCCACTGAAATAAAGATTGGCAACTATACTTTTAAGGATGGCAGTGTCTATACGGGAGAAATGAAAGGGCGAAAACCGAACGGAAAAGGAAAAACGGTTTTTAAAAACGGTGATGTCTTTGAAGGTGAATATGTGAAAGGGAAACGTGAAGGATATGGAATTTATATGTTCCCTGACGGAGAAAAGTACGAAGGACAGTGGTTCCAGGACCAGCAGCACGGAAAAGGTATCTATTATTTTATGAATAACAACCGTTACGACGGTATGTGGTATCAGGATTATCAGCATGGTGAAGGAACTATGTATTATCATAACGGTGATTTGTATGTAGGTCATTGGGTGAATGATAAACGTGAAGGCGAAGGTACATATACTTGGGCAAACGGTGCCAAATATACCGGTCACTGGAAAAATGATAAGAAGAACGGTAAAGGTACCATGAACTGGGATGACGGCTCTAAATACGATGGAGACTGGAAGGATGATGTTCGTCACGGAAAAGGGGTCTTTGAATATACCAATGGAGATAAATATGATGGTGACTGGGCGGATGATATTCAACATGGAAAAGGTACTTATTACTTTCACACGGGCGACCGTTATGAGGGCTCGTATCTCTTAGGTGAGCGAACCGGTCCAGGAGTTTATTACCATGCTAACGGTGATAAATATGTAGGTAATTTCAAGAACGGCATGCAAGACGGAAAAGGTACTTTTACCTGGGCGAATGGTGCTGTGTATGAAGGAAGCTGGAAAAATAATAAACGTGATGGTAAAGGAGTTTATAAATGGAGCAATGGCGATGTTTATGACGGTGACTGGAAAGATAACCGTCCCAATGGACAAGGCACTCTGAAAACTGTTGCTGGTATGCAATATAAAGGTGGGTTCGTTGATGGATTGGAAGAGGGTCAAGGCGTACAAATCGACAAAGATGGTAATCGCTTCGATGGCTTTTTCAAACAAGGAAAGAAGGATGGCCCTTTTGTCGAAACAGATAAAGATGGAAAAGTGATTAAAAAAGGAACCTATAAATTCGGAAGACTCCAATAAAATGATGAATGATGAATGAAAAATTGGTTGCTTACTATCACCAATTCAAATTCTTAGTATGTTGAGACAAATAAGAAAGCCGGCTAAACTTGAAATTAGCCGGCTTTCTTATTCTTCATTCTTCATTTATCATTCTTCATTTAAATGATATATTGTGAACTGATAGATTCGTTATTCATTACTCGTTTGATTGTTTCAGCAAACATGTCGGCAATGCTTAACTGTTTCACTTTCGGGCATTTCTTAGCATAAGGGATGCTGTCAGTAAATACCATTTCTGTCAGGGCAGACTCTTGCACACGGAAAGAAGCCGGATCAGACATTACGCAATGACTGGCGATAGCGCGTACAGATTGGGCACCGGCTTCCAACATGATGTTGGCTGCTTTGGTGATTGTTCCTGCTGTGTCTACGATATCATCAATCAAGACAACGTTTTTACCTTCCACGTCACCGATGATTTGCATAGATGCTACTTCATTGGCTTTTTCACGTGATTTGTTGCAGAGTACCAATGGTACGCCGAGGTATTTGGAGAAAGTGCTGGCACGTTTTGAACCTCCTACGTCCGGTGTAGCAATAACCAGATTTTCCAATTGCAATGACTGGATGTAAGGGAGGAATACAGCTGATGCGTACAAGTGATCTACCGGGATATTGAAGAATCCCTGGATCTGGTCAGCATGCAAATCCATCGTAATCAGTCGGTCGATACCTGCAACAGACAGCAGATCAGCTACCAACTTAGCCCCGATAGATACACGAGGTTTGTCTTTTCTATCCTGACGAGCCCATCCGAAATAGGGGATTACAGCTACAACGCTCTTTGCTGATGCACGTTTAGCAGCATCAATCATCAGGAGAAGTTCCATTAAGTTGTCTGAGTTAGGGAAAGTGGATTGAACCAGGAATACATGTGCGCCACGAATTGACTCCTCGTATGAAACCGCAAATTCGCCATCGGCAAAATGGGTAATGTTCATATTTCCCAGAGGACAATCCAGGCTCGCGCAGATTTTTTCTGCAAGATATCTCGAGTTCGTTCCCGAGAATACCATAAAGGGTGCTTTTTCGCTCATTTTGTAATAGATGTTACCTATTTGTTAATTTGCCTGCAAAGGTAGGAATTTCTCTTATTATTTAGAAGGACTTATTGTATAAAAAATATTTTTCTCTCCAACTTATCGGAAATATTTGTAGATTTGCTTTCTGAAAACAGTTAATAGTCAAAAATGAGTTCACGTTTTCCTTTATATATAATAGGTATAGTGTTGTTTACCTCTTTTTTTTCGTGCACTGATATGGTGCCGACCAAAGAGGTGCGCCTGATTGATTCTTTAAACGGGAAAGCGTATACTTATCGTTATCGAAGCTTGGATTCCTCCTATAAATATGCCAATGAAGCTTATCAACAGGTAAATTTTTATAAGTCGGGGAAAGCGGAGGCATCTAATAATCTCGGATTCTGTGCTTTTATGGCGATGGATTTTGACCGGGCGGAAGCGTTGCATAAGGAAGTATATAAACTGACTAAAAATGAGCTTGAACTGTTGATTGCTGATATCGGACTGATGAAGATTTGTCAGCGGACAGCTATGAACAAAGAATTTTATGATTATCGTAACAGTGCGCTCCGGCGTATGAAACGTATTCGGGAAGAGAGTGATTTGTTTGCTGACCGCCACGAGGCACTTCGACTGGATTATGCTTTCACCGAATTTTTCATTGTTTCTTCTATTTATTACTATTATCTTCAGCAAAGGCAGGAAGCCATCGCATCTCTCAATCAGATCCCGGAAGATGAAGTATTGGCAGATACGAATCAGTTGCTTTATTATCATTATATCAAAGGATCGGCTTCATTGGTGGAAGCCACCAAGCCGGAGGATAGGAAAATGCGTGAGTTTGACCAACTATATATAACCTGGAGGACTGCGGTTCAGACTAATCATCCTTATTTCGAAGGAAATGGTCTGCAAGGGTTGGCTAATCTGATGGTTTCTCCCAATAACTTCGAACTCTTCCGAACAAGGAGGGGATATGCGCTGGATCAGTTCGGTTTTCCTGTAGATTCGCTTTTACCTTTGCGAATGGCACAGCTTGCGCTTGAAAAATTCCGGGAGTATAATGATTTGTATCAGATTGCCGGTGCGTATGTATCTATCGGTAAGTATATGAATGAGCACGGACGTTATTCGGAAGCATTGGATACGCTTACAAAAGCGTTGGATTGTGTGAACCAACACCATATGCTTTATTATCATCATGCAGTGGATACGTTGGACAAGTTGCGTATTTATGCGGAAGGAGATACGACATATACTGGAGTACCGTGGATTATGGAGGAAGACGTAAGGACGGTGCCTGAATGGATTTCGAGGATTCGGGAACAATTGAGTGTATCGTATGCCGGGCTTGGAATGAAGTATGCTTCTGATTACAACCGAAATATATATCTGGATATTCTGAATTATACTCGTCAGGATAAAGAGTTGGAGAGTCGTTATCTTTCGTTGGAATCCGATTCACGACAAATGACGCTTGTGCTTTCTTTGGTTATTGCCGGACTTGTACTGGTGGTTATTCTTTGGTGGTTTTTCAATAAGCGATCTAAAATAAGGAATCAAGTAGATGTGGAACGTCTGCAACGGATACTGGCTCTTTGCCGGGACATCACTTCTTCTATACCAATGAATGTTCCGTTAATTCAACAAGGCATCGACCAACTGTTCGGAAAAGGGCGTCTTCAACTGGAAATTCCGGAGGAAGGAAAAGCGGCACTGGTTCCTTTGCATCGGTTGAACCGTGATGAAAAAGCGTTGGTGCACGTGCTTGAACCGTATATCGTTTGGGCTGCGGACAATGAGCAGATGGTAGAAGCGTTGAGTGACGAGCGGATGCAATTGGAAAAGCAACGATATGTTTACGAACAACATATCGCGGGAAATAAACGCCAAAATCTGATTAAGAAGGCTTGTCTGGCCATTGTGAATGGGATAAATCCTTATATCGACCGTATCTTGAATGAGGTGCATAAGTTGACGGAACGAGGATATATCGATCATGAAAAGATAAAGAAAGAGAAGTATCAATACATTGACGAGCTGGTAACTACGATTAATGAATACAATGATATTTTGGCTCTTTGGATTAAGATGAAGCAGGGGACGCTTAGCCTGAATATTGAAACGTTCGATCTCAATGAACTCTTTGAACTGTTAGGCAAAGGGAGACGTGCTTTTGAAATGAAAAATCAGAAGTTGGAAATAGAACCGACTACGGTTATGGTGAAGGCTGACCGGGCATTGACTTTGTTTATGATTAACACGCTGGCGGAAAACGCCCGAAAATATACTCCGGAAGGAGGAACAATCAAAGTGTGTGCCCGTACTATGGACGCGTATGTCGAGATTTCCGTAGAAGACAACGGAAGGGGGATTTCCGAAGAAGATGTGGCTCGTATTATCGGTGAGAAAGTATATGACTCTCGTGTCATCGGAATGAAGAATGTAGCTGATCCGGAGGTTCTGAAGGAAAATAAGGGCAGTGGTTTCGGACTGATGAATTGTAAGGGAATCATTGAGAAATATAAGAAAACGAATGAATTGTTCCGGGGATGTGTCTTTGATGTAGAGAGTGAATTGGGGAAGGGGAGTCGTTTCTATTTCCGTTTGCCTTCGGGAGTGCGTAAAGCGATGGGAGTCTTGTTGCTTTGCCTGTTGCTTCCGTTTGGGGTGAGCTCTTGTCTGCATGATCCGATTCCTCCCATGTTGCAGGAGGGCGATTCGATAGTGGTGGTTACGGATTCTGCCTATGAGGATTTACTGGATGCAGCGTCGGATTATGCGAATGCTGCCTATTTTGCTAATGTGGATGAAAATTATGAATTTGCTTTGCAATATATAGATTCTGCTATACTCTTGTTGAACGAGCATTATGAGAAATATGCGCGTCCGGATCGTCCGCATCGGTATATGAAGCTGGTGGGTGAAGGAACGCCTGCCGAAATCAGTTGGTGGAACGAATTGTTTGATTCGGATTATCATGTGATTCTGGATATCAGGAATGAGGCGGCGGTTGCTTTTTTGGCTTTGAAACAGTTGGATGCATACAGTTACAATAATTCGGCATTTACGGATTTGTATAAGTTGCAAGGAGAAGATCAGACTCTTGAAGCATATTGCCGACAGTTGGAACGGTCGAATACGAATAAGACAGTAGGAATTATTTTATGTTTTGTTCTACTGATTGTTTCTTTGGTCGGATACTATTTCCTGTATATGAGAAAACGTTTGCAGAATCGTTTGAATCTCGAACAGGTACTTGAGATTAATCAAAAGGTATTTGCGGCATCTTTGGTCAGACCGCAGGAACAAGAAAATGCAGAGGCACTCCAACGGGAGGAAAGTACGCTTAAAGAAATCCCGCAACGTATTGTGGATGAAGCATTCGCTTCGGTGAATGAACTACTGACAATTGACCGGATGGGAATTGCCGTTTATAACGAAACGACACATCGGCTGGAATACGCTTCTCGTCCCGGGCAGGAAATGCCGGAGATGGTAGAGCAGTGTTTTAGTTCCGGAGAATATCTTTCTGAACAGCATCTTCTGGCAATTCCGCTGATGGTGGAAGCAGGAGGTGAACATCAATGTGTCGGTGTGCTTTATCTGGAACGCAGGGAGGGAACAGAACAGGAAACAGACCGGCTGCTTTTTGAACTGGTAGCGCGATATGTGGCTATTGTCGTATTTAATGCAGTGGTGAAACTGGCTACTAAATACCGGGATATTGAATCGGCGCATGAAGAAACACGCAGAGCTTCCTGGGAAGACAGTATGTTGCATGTACAGAATATGGTACTTGACAACTGCTTGTCGACAATTAAACATGAGACGATCTATTATCCGAATAAAATCAAACAGATTGTAGGGCGGTTGAATACACAGAAGCTTTCGGAAACGGAGGAGCGTGAAGCGGTGGAGACTATGACGGAATTGATTGAATATTATAAGGGAATCTTTACGATTTTGAGTTCGTGCGCTTCCCGTCAATTGGAGGAAGTCACTTTCCGGCGTACTGTGATTCCGGTGCAGGAGCTTTTGGACGCTGCCGGAAAATACTTCAAGAAATCAATGAAGAACCGTTCGGAGAGGATAGAACTGGAGATAGAATCGATGGAAGCGAAGGTGATAGGAGACGTGAACCAGTTGCGTTTTCTATTGGAAAATTTGATTGATGAAGCATTGACTGTGCGTGAAGATGGGGTGATACGTCTGCAAGCACGTCTGGATAATGAATATATTCGTTTTCTCTTTACGGATACGAGACGTGAAAAGAGTGTGGAAGAATTGAATCAATTATTTTATCCGAATCTGGCACGTATGACTTCCGGTGAGAAAGGGGAGTTGAGAGGAACGGAATATCTGGTATGCAAGCAGATAATCCGCGACCATGACGAATTTGCGGGACGCAGAGGATGTCGTATCAATGCCGAACCGGCTGAAGGCGGAGGATTTACGGTTTATTTCACCATTCCGCGCCGATAAAAGGAGAACACATAAAAGTTATTAGATAAGAAACATGGAAGAACAGAAGTTTAAAGTTATTATCGTAGAGGATGTAAAACTGGAGTTGAAAGGGACAGAAGAAATATTCCGTCATGAAATACCGAATGCGGAAGTGATCGGTACGGCAATGACGGAAAGTGAGTTCTGGCCGTTGATGGAGGCGCAGCTTCCCGATTTGGTATTGTTGGATTTAGGACTGGGAGGTTCTACGACCATTGGTGTTGACATTTGCCGGAATATATTCAAACGCTACAAAGGAGTCCGGGTACTGATCTTCACAGGTGAGATTCTGAATGAAAAGTTGTGGGTGGATGTATTGAATGCCGGTGCCGACGGAATTATCCTCAAAACGGGAGAACTACTGACGAAAACAGATGTGCAGGCTGTGATGGACGGAAAGAAGCTGGTATTTAACTATCCGATTTTGGAAAAGATTGTAGATCGTTTCAAGAAATCTGTAGCCAACGATGCCAAGCGTCAGGAGGCGGTCATCAGTTATGACATTGATGAATATGACGAACGTTTTCTCCGCCATTTGGCATTAGGATATACGAAGGAGATGATCGCCAATCTGAAAGGGATGCCTTTCGGCGTAAAATCATTGGAGAAACGACAGAATGATCTTATCGGACGCCTTTTCCCGAATGGAGAACGGGTGGGAGTGAATGCTACCCGATTGGCAGTACGTGCACTGGAATTGCGTATTATCGATTTGGATAATCTGGAGCCTGACGAAGAATAAGTAATGGCAAGTAATACCTCTGGAAAGTAATGAAGAATAAATGGCGTATGCCCCATCCCGCTACGATGTTCCTTCTGCTGACAATGGCAGTGGTCTTTCTTTCATGGATATGTGATATCTATGGGTTGAAAGTGACATTGCCGCAGACAGGTGAGGACATTCGTGTACAAAGCCTGTTGAGCCCGGAAGGAATCCGTTGGTGGTTGCGGAACGCTATTAAGAATTTCACGGGCTTTGCTCCGTTAGGCATGGTGATAATTGCTATGTTTGGATTGGGAGTGGCACAACATTCCGGTTTTATTGATGCATGTATCCGCATGGGGGTGGGAAACCGACAGGAAAAGAGGAAGATCGTCTTGTGGGTGATTGTACTTGGCTTGTTGTCGAATGCCATTGGTGATGGTGGATATATCATTTTATTGCCTATTGCTGCTATGCTGTTTCAATGGGTGGGGCTTCATCCGATTGCAGGGATTGTTACGGCTTATGTTTCCGTTGCGTGTGGGTATAGTGCTAATATTGTATTGAGTACGATGGACCCGTTGTTGGCGCATACCACGCAAGAGGCTGCACTGGCACAAACGGGTTATCAGGGGAATACAGAACCTCTTTGCAATTACTTTTTTATGAGTGCTTCAACGGTGGCCATTACGGCTATTGTGTATTGGATTACTCAAAAATGGCTTCTTCCTACGTTAGGTAAGTATGAAGGCAGTATGAAGGTGGTGGCTTACCATCCTCTGTCTCGTAAAGAGCGGCGTGCCATTATGATTTCCATTGTTGTGGCAGCTATCTATGTGGCTCTTATCTTGTGGCTTACTTTTTCTTCTTATGGAATTTTGCGGGGTGTGAATGGTGGTTTGATGCATTCGCCTTTTATTGCCGGTATTTTGTTTTTGCTTTCTTTGGGAGCAGGTATTACGGGAATGGCTTATGGATTCAGTTCCGGACGGTATCGCACTGACAATGATGTGATTGAAGGACTTACGCAGCCAATGAAGCTTCTTGGAGTGTATTTCGTTATCGCTTTCTTCGCTGCGCAGATGTTTGCCTGTTTTGAATATTCCCATCTGGATAAATGTCTGGCGATTATGGGGGCTGACTTGCTTTCTTCGTTTGAACCGGCTCCTTTGTCTGCTCTTGTTCTGTTTATTCTGTTTACGGCATTGATAAATCTGATTATGGTATCTGCTACCTCCAAATGGGCTTTTATGTCTTTTATCTTTATCCCGATGTTTGCACAGATGGGAATTGCTCCGGATATAGCACAATGTGCTTTCCGTATCGGAGATAGTTCGACGAATGCCATTACTCCTTTCTTATTCTATATGCCTCTGGTGCTTACCTATATGCGGCAATATGATAAGCAGATTACGTATGGTTCATTGCTGAAATATACTTGGAGATATTCATTAGGCATCCTGGTTGTCTGGACATTGCTGTTTATCGTTTGGTATTTGTTGAAAATACCGATGGGATTGTAGGGTTAAGGAATGATTGCCGGGCTCCGGTTTATCTGATTGGAATTTTGTTTTTCTGAATTAATCGCTATATTTGCACCGTTCCTTAAAGAAAGACAACGAATGAATCTACCAGAAATCTCTGAAAATCTAATTGAACAGTTAAATCACGGTAATACAAAAGCATTTGATAAAATCTATCATACCTACTACCTTTATTTGTGTGCGATAGCTGTTTATTATGTGCATGACAAGAGGGTGGCAGGGGAGATTGTGAATGATGTCTTTGTCGCTTTTTGGCAGAATCGCCACCATATCACTCACCCGGCTCTTCCGTACTTGCGGCGTGCTATTCAAAACGCAAGTATTAGTTATCTGCGTTCTTCCTACTTCAACGAAAAACAGATGACGGAACAGATGGAAGAAATCTGGGCTTTTCTCGAAAATCATATTCTTTCTTCCGATAATCCTTTGCAGGCATTGGAGCATAGCGAAATGAATACCATCATCATGAAGAAGGTGGAGGAATTGCCAGCCAAATGCCGTGCCATATTTAAAGCAAGTTTGTATGAGGGTAAGACATACAGTGAAATTGCCGAGGAGCAGAATATTAATGTGACCACTGTAAGAGTACAGATGAAAATAGCATTGACTAAGCTACGCGAATCATTGGGTACTCCTTATATGATAGCTATTTTGATGTTTCTCTAAAAAAAATCGCTTTTCTTTTAAACGTTTCTTTTTTTATTGCGTATCTAGTTATATACACCCATAGAAAAAGTACGTTTATGAATGACTCTTATCATATAGAAGAATTGGAAATCCGGATAAGCAACTATCTGTCCGGTAACTGCACCGAAGAAGAGAAAGAAGCTCTGTTCGCTTATCTGGCTTCCAATGAAGATGCAGCTAAAATTTTCCGGGAGATGTCCGCAGTATGGGCTGTTTCTTCTGTGCCTGCATTTGCCAAAGTAGAGGATGCTAATTTATCACAGATAAAAGAAAAAATAGCCGCTGCTGAGATGAAACCTGTCCGTTCGCGGAAGATAGTTCCTGTGTGGCTGAAGGTAGCTGCTGCAATTATTTTGTTGTTGGGCTGTAATTACTTCTGGTACACTTATACTGAAAATCTTACGGAAGTATATACGAATGCGGATTCTCCTTATGAAATTAAAGTGCCAGCTGGTTCGCGGACGAATATTGTGCTTCCGGATGGAACAGAGGTTTCATTGAATGCGGGTTCTGTGTTACGTTATTGCCGTGGGTTCGGTATTCGTGAACGTGATGTTACGCTTGATGGCGAAGGATATTTCAAGGTGGCGAAAAATGAGAAGATTCCTTTCTTTGTAAATACGAATGGTGTACAGGTAAAGGTGGTAGGGACTGTTTTTAATGTACGCGCTTATGATGACGATAATTATGTAATGGTATCTTTGTTGGAAGGTCGTGTCAATTTAGCCACTTTGTCCGGTTCGGTAATGAAACTATTCCCTAGCGAACAGGCTTTTTACGATAAGAATACGGGCCGCATGGAGAAAATGAAATCAAATGCTAGTTCTGCCTGTGACTGGTTGGATGGTGGCCTGACATTTGAAGATGCTCCGTTTGCCGACATCGCACACCGTCTGGAGCGCAAATTCCAGGTGAAGATCAGTTTAGAGAGTGAACGTCTGAAAGCGGAACGCTTTTCCGGATGTTTCAATAGTAATCAAAGTATCAATGATATATTGGGAGAAATCAACGTTGAGAAGCAATATACATGGAAAGTTAGTGGAGACACTATCTTTATAACTGACAAGAAAAAGGAGGTAAAATAAGAAAAAGTAAAGTATGATTGGGAACTTAGTCGATAGATATATCGGCGGTTCAGCGTTGTATAGAAAGATATTATGTTAACCTTTAATAGTGAAAAATATGAGATTAATAGTAAAAAGAATATTATTAATGCTTCTGCTTTTGTCTGTAGGAAACGTTTTGACTGGTGGTTTCCAGCTATCGGCACAGGAACAAAGTAAGCGATTCAGTGTGAAAGTAGATAATATTACTTTGAAAGAAGCCATTGAAGTAATAAAGAAGCAAGGCAATTACTCTTTCCTGATTCGTAATAATGACATTGATTTGAATAGGAAAGTCTCTGTGAATATAAATAACGGTACTATTAATGATGTGATGGGACAATTGCTGGCCGGTACGGACGTCAGTTATGAAGTGAACGGACCCCGGGTGATTATGTTCCATGCAGTGACACCGCAGAAAGAACAGGAAAAAGCGTTTGTCTTAAAAGGTAGAATCACTGATCCTACAGGTGAAGGGGTGATTGGGGCAAATGTGAAAGTGGTCGATTCTACGGAAGGTACCATTACGGATATGGATGGCAATTTTTCTTTGATGGTTACTCCGAATGCCCGTTTATCCATATCGTATATCGGCTATGCCACACAGGAAGTGGTGGTGAAAGATCAACGTCCTCTCAATGTAACTTTGAAAGAAGATACTCGGTTAATAGACGAAGTAGTAGTTGTTGGTTACGGCGTACAAAAGAAAGCGAACCTGACAGGTGCGGTGAGCAGTGTGAAGATGGATGATGTTTTAGGTGACCGTCCGGTGGTGTCTGTGAGTGACGCTTTGAAAGGGGCAATGCCCGGCTTGCAGATTACAGGTAATTCAGGAAGACCCGGTGAAGAAATGAGTTTCAACATTCGTGGTGTCAACAGTTTGGATAAGAATGGGAAACCGCTGGTGCTGGTGGATAACGTGGAGATGGATATTAATATGCTCGATCCGAACGATATTGAATCGGTGACTGTTTTGAAGGATGCGGCATCTTCTGCTATTTACGGAGCACGGGCAGCTTTCGGTGTGATTTTGATTACTACAAAGAAAGGCTCGGATGCAACTAAACTCTCTATTAATTATTCAAATAACTTCTCTTTTAGCAGACCTGCCAATATGCCTCATAAGGCTACTCCGCTCCAAACGGTACAGGCTTATAAGGACATGGGGACAATCAATTATCAAAGTGGTCAGAACGTAGATACCTGGTTGGGACTTTTGAAGGAATATAATGCTAATCCGTCTGCATATCCGGATGGTTATGCAATGGTGGACGGGCTGCGTTATAGCTTGGCAGAAACTGATCTTTTCGATGATATGATGGAGACTGGTTTCCAGCAAACTCATAATATTTCGGTAGGTGGCGGTACGAAAGATATTTCTTATCGTTTCTCCTTCGGTATGGTGAATGAAAATGGGGTACTGGCTTCGGATAAAGATACGTACAAGCGTTACAATGTGTCTTCTTATCTCCGTTCAGATGTGTTTTCATGGATTACTCCGGAATTGGATATTAAATATACGAACTCTAACTCCTCTCTGCCGGAAACTTCCGGAGGATATGGTATATGGGGAGCAGCAGTCGCATTTCCTTCTTATTTTCCTACTGGAACAATGAATATTGACGGCGAAGAATTACCGATCAATACTCCTCGTAACTTGATTGATCTGGCATATCCGACAACTATTCAAAAGAATAATCTTCGTATTTTCGGAAAGGTTACGATCAGTCCTTTGAAGAATGTGAAGTTGATTGGTGAGTATACATTCAATCATCTAAGTAACGAGAAAACGAAATTTGAGAAGAAGTTCTATTATGCACATGGAGGTAACTTTGTGAAAGAGGTTTCCACTGCCAATTCCAAGTATGAATATTCCAATGGTATTACGGATTATAATGCATTGAACTTCTATGCTAACTATAACAACTCATGGGGCAAACATGATGTAACGGTGATGGGAGGTTTCAATCAGGAGAGTAGTGATTATCGTTATGCTGAGATGTCGCGTATGAATATGATTAATGAAGATCTGCCATCTATTTCGCAGTCGACAGGTGATTATTTTGCTAAAGACAAATTTGAACGTTATACGGTAAGAGGGTTATTCTATCGCATTAACTATTCGTTTGCCGGCAAGTATTTGCTTGAAACGAACGGACGTTATGACGGTTCTTCCAAATTCCCGAAGAATAGCCGTTTCGGTTTCTTCCCTTCGGTTTCCGCCGGATGGCGTATCAGCGAGGAAGCGTTTATGAAACCTTTGAACTCTGTTCTTTCGAACTTGAAATTGCGTGGTTCTTGGGGTAATATTGGAAATCAGAGCATCACTCCTTACGCATATATTCCCGGTATGGATGCGGAACAGGCTTATTGGACTGTTTCCGGTATTAAAGTTACTACTTTGAAACCAGCTGCTTTGGTTAGCAATAGCTTTACTTGGGAAAAAGTAACGACAATTGATGTCGGATTCGATCTTGGGCTATTGGATAACAGATTGAATATGGTGTTCGACTGGTATCGTAGAGATACTAAGGGTATGCTTGCTCCGGGCTCTGAACTTCCGGGTGTATTAGGTGCAAGTGCCCCTTTACAGAACACGGCTGACCTTCGTTCTAAAGGTTGGGAAATCTCGGTTGACTGGAACGATCAGATCGGAAAAGTGAAATATAGCATAGGCTTTAATCTTTACGATGCGAAAACAAAGATTACTAAATACAACAACGAAACAGGACTGTTTGGCAAGGACAAGAACGATAATGAAACATATCGCGTAGGAATGGAACTGGGTGAAATTTGGGGGTATGTGACCGATCGTTTGTACACAGTAGATGATTTCGATGCAGATGGCAAACTGAAGCCGGGTATTGCTAAAGTGGAAGGTTATAATCCGAATCCGGGAGATATATTATATAAGGACTTGGATGGTAATGATATTATCAACAGTGGTACCAGTACAACGAAAGATCCGGGAGACCGTAAAATCATTGGTAATAATACCCGGCGTTATCAGTATGGTATTCATGGTAGTGCAAGTTGGAACGGTTTTTCTCTGTCATTCTTGCTACAAGGAGTTGGTAAACGAGATTTGTGGGTGATGAACGATCTGTTTTATCCGCATTATGATGCTTGGACTACCGTTTATGATTCACAGTTGAATTATTGGACTCCGGAAAATACGAATAGTTATTTCCCCCGTATTTATGAGAAAGCGGCCGGAAATACAGATGCCAATACACGTGTACAAACTCGTTATCTACAGGATGGATCGTATTTAAGTATTCGTAATATAACGCTTTCTTATAATTTCCCGTCTAAGTGGATGAGTAAGATTGGAGTTAATAATTTGGCTGTGTTCTTCAGTGGTGAGAATCTTTATACGTTCGACCACTTGCCGAAGGGACTTGATCCGGAACGTTCTGTCACGGATGATTTAGGACAACGTGGTTTTACCTATCCGTATATGAGACAGTATTCGTTCGGTATAAACCTTTCATTCTGATTGTTTCACAACTTAAAGAGTAATTATTATGAATAAATATATACTATGTGTAAGCGTTAGTCTTTGTTTGTTGATGTCGTCTTGTCTAAATGACGAATTTCTGGAGGTTTATCCCAAAGGACAGCAAACAGAAGCATCGGTCTTTACTACCTATGACAACTTTAAAACGTATACATGGGGATTGTATAACGTGTTCTTCGGATATACGTATGATACAGGGCAAACGGATGAAATTTTCCGTGGTGATTTTGAATCGGATAACATGATAAAAGGATTGGATGGATATGAAGGTCAGTGGGCATATCGCAAAGCAAAGGCTACGGATGAGTCTAAAGATTGGGATTATGATTATATCCGTCGTGTTAACCTGATGCTCGATAATATTGATCATTCGGAAATGAGTGAAACCGAGAGGGAGCATTGGAGAAGTGTGGGATATTTCTTCCGTTCTTATAAATACTTTCAGATGCTTTCTAAATTTGGTGATATTCCTTGGGTAGAGCATGCTTTGACTGAGGAAAGTCCCGAGCTTTATGGAAAACGTGATAGTCGTGACTTGGTGGCTTCCAATATTCTGTCTAATTTGAAATATGCGGAAACACATATTGGCAGTAATATCGAAGCGGATGGGAAAAATACAATTAATATGTATGTGGTGAAAGCTCTTATTTCCCGTTTTGCTTTATTTGAAGGAACTTGGAGAAAATATCATGGTTTGTCGGGAGCGGATACTTATCTGGAAGAATGTGCCCGTGCTTCTGAAGAGGTGATTAAGCAATATCCGAATGTGCATCCTAAATATGATGAGTTGTTTAATTCGGAAACACTGGATGGGGTGACAGGTATTCTTTTGTATAAGGCTTATGAAACCGGACAGTTAATGCATGGTTTGACCCGTATGGTGCGTACAGGTGAATCTTATATTGAGGCAACGAAAGACGCGGTAGACAGTTATCTTTGTACGGATGGACGACCGGTTAGCACGACGACTAGCCGTTATGGGGGTGATAAGAATATGTATGGACAATTCCGTGATCGTGATTACCGGTTGTATTTGACGATCTGTCCTCCATATATGGTGAAGAAAGAAAACGGACCCAGTACGGCTGATTGGAAATATACGGATAATGCACAGGACAGGGAATTTATGGATTTAATGGCTACGATTTCCGGTGAAACTTATCATCGTTTGCCGTCTTCCAACTTTAAAGGATTCACCGTGCAAGGACAACCTCACTTTAAGAATATGAACTGGGGACAGGGCTGGAACGCTTCCCAAATGGGCTTCTGGGTATGGAAATATTATAATACACATACTGTAGCTACCAACGCGAATGGGGTGAATACAACAGATGCCCCGCTGTTCCGTATAGGTGAGGTGATGGTAAACTATGCCGAAGCGATGTGCGAATTGAACAAGTTCGACCAGGCTGCTGCGGATAAGTCTATTAACAAACTTCGGGCAAGAGCTAATGTGGCGAAAATGGTGGTGAATGATATTAATGATGCTTTTGATCCGAAGCGTGATCCTTCCGTTCCTGCTCTTTTGTGGGAAGTGCGTAGAGAGAGACGAGTTGAATTGATGGGCGAAGGTTTCCGTTTGGATGATTTGCGCAGGTGGAAGAAAGGAGACTATGTTAACAAACAACCGCTGGGTGCCTATGTGACAGGGGCTTCGGCCAAGAATTTGAAAGTAACGGGTGGTGCAGGTGCTGATGAAGGATATGTTTATTTCTTTGATACCCCGCTTGGATGGCAGGAACATTATTATCTGTATCCGTTGCCTTTGAAGCAATTGGCGTTAAATACGAATTTGGAACAAAATCCGGTATGGACAAAGTAATTTTAAATTGAAATGATGCACAAGACCTGTAATATTTTAGTATATTGCAGGTCTTGAAAATTTAAGGTAGAAAATGAAAAATAGAATATCAATAAAATATGCGTTTTTTTGTGGAACAGCTTGCTGCATCTCATCTATACTACGTGCACAACAGGATGCATCCCAAATGAATGTGCTTTTTATAATGGCTGATGATATGCGCCCCGAACTGGGGTGTTACGGGGTAGATGTAGTGAAAACTCCTAATATGGACCGTTTGGCGGCAAGTGGCGTCTTGTTTCAGAATGCGTATTGTAATATTCCTGTGAGTGGGGCATCCCGGGCTAGTTTATTGACGGGTGTATATCCTCATTACCCCGATCGCTTTATTAGTTTTTCCGCCTATGCCAGCAAAGATTGTCCCGAAGCAATACCTATTTCGGGATGGTTCACCCGGAATGGTTATCATACTATTTCGGACGGCAAGGTGTTTCATCATATCAGCGATCATGCGGATTCGTGGAGTGAGCCTCCTTACCGGAATCATCCGAATGGATATGATGTATATTGGGCGGAATATAATAAATGGGAACTTTGGATGAATTCGGAATCGGGAAAAACGATTAATCCGAAAACGATGAGGGGACCTTTTTGTGAATCTGCTGATGTTCCTGATACTGCCTATGATGATGGGAAACTTGCAAACCGAGCTATTCGTGACTTGAAAAGGATGAAGGAGGCTGGCAAACCTTTCTTCTTGGCTTGTGGTTTCTGGAAACCTCATTTGCCGTTCAATGCCCCAAAGAAATATTGGGATTTATATAAACGGGAGGAAATACCTTTGGCTACCAATCGTTTCCGACCTGAAGGATTGCCGGAGCAGGTTCGTAATTCGAGCGAGATATATGCGTATGCACGGGTTGCGGATACGAGTGATATTGACTTCCAGCGGGAGGTAAAACATGGATATTATGCTTGTTTGAGTTATGTGGATGCACAGATTGGCAAGGTATTGGATGCATTGGATGAACTGGGATTATCGGATAATACAATTGTGGTTTTGTTGGGAGATCATGGCTGGAATCTGGGAGAACATGATTTTATAGGTAAACATAATCTGATGAATACTTCTACTCATGTACCGTTGATTGTCCGTGTGCCGGGAATGAAAAAAGGAAAAACAAAATCGATGGTGGAATTTGTTGATTTGTACCCGACTTTATGTGAACTTTGTAAACTGCCTGTTCCCGCTGAACAGCTAAGCGGGCAAAGCTTTGCCGGGGTTTTCAAGAATCTGAAAGCTAAGACGAAAGGTGAAGTCTATATTCAGTGGGAAGGAGGAGATAATGCCGTTGACCGGCGTTATAGTTATGCGGAATGGATGAAAGGCGACGTGAAGAAAGCCAGTATGTTGTTTGACCATCGGATTGACGGGAAGGAAAACAAGAATCGGGTCGATGAAAAAAAATATAAGAATAAGGTTGAATCATTATCTTCTTTTATCAGAATAAAGAAGTCATCATTAAAGAAATAATATGAAAACAGTTTTATTACAGTCCAGCCGTTTGGTATCGGTTGTTTTACTCATGCTTTACGGAATGTCGATGTTTGCCCAGCGACAGGATATCTTGCTAAATAATGATTGGAATTTCCGGTTTTCGCATCAGGTACAGAAGGGAACAGAGGTAAGAGTTGATTTGCCTCATACTTGGAATGCGCAGGATGCTTTGTCCGGTAAGATAGACTATAAACGGGGAATTGGTAATTATGAGAAGAATTTATTTATTCGTCCCGAATGGAAAGGAAAACGTCTTTTTATTCGTTTCGAAGGAGTGAATAACATTGCAGATGTGTTTATAAATCGTCGTCATATAGGTGAGCATCGTGGGGGATATGGAGCTTTTATCTTTGAGATCACAGGAAAGGTGGAATATGGAAAAGAAAACTCTATATTAGTACGGGTGAATAATGGTGAACAGTTGGATATTATGCCTCTGGTCGGTGACTTTAATTTTTACGGAGGTATTTATCGTGATGTACATTTGTTGATTACTGATGAGACGTGTATTTCTCCTTTGGATTATGCTTCCCCCGGAGTACGTCTGATACAGGATAGTGTGAGCCATCGGTATGCTAAGGTACGGGCTATTGTTGATTTATCAAACGGGAGTAGTGGTAATCAGGAAGTGGAGCTTAACGTACGCCTGTTAGATGGTCAAAGGGTGGTGAAAGAAGGAACAAAGAATGTGAATCTTTCTGGAAACGAAGTAATGCAGCAGGAACTTACATTTGAAATCGATCAGCCTCATTTGTGGAATGGTCGTCAGGATCCTTTCCTTTATCAGGCAGAAGTGACTCTTTTCCGGAATGGTCAGATGGTAGATCGTGTTACACAACCGTTGGGACTTCGTTTTTACCGGATCGACCCTGATAAAGGTTTTTTCCTGAATGGAAAACATTTGCCTCTTCAAGGCGTTTGCCGTCATCAGGATAGGAGTGAGGTGGGCAATGCGCTGCGCCCGCAACACCATGAGGAAGATGTGGCATTGATGTTGGAGATGGGAGTGAATGCTGTTCGTTTGGCGCATTATCCGCAGGCTACTTATTTTTATGATCTGATGGATAAAAATGGTATTATTGTATGGGCGAAGTTACGAAAAGAGTGTAAGTTGCAGGAAATGAGCATAGGTTAATTGCTCTTGATAGTAATAGGTTACGATTTAGTTAGTTATCTACTGCGTTCCTCTTCTGCGTATTGCGTAACTTTCAAAGAACTCTTCATATGCAAAAGTAACAATAAAACGGGAGAGTGTGAAATGAATCTCCCTGATTTTTTCTTCTCATACAGCGTTGACTTTTTAGCAGAGGTATTATACAATTGTCATTAGTTTACAAAGCGTTCTATTACCTTCTGATTTTCAGATGGTAACTCATAGTAAGATTGTGCAACAACAATCTCCTGCTCATTGATATCTTGAATATGAGGTTTTAATATTTCCATATCTTCAAACATTACTCCATATTTTAAGAGCCATATTTCTTTAGGATCATCTGTTCCATATTTAATAAAATTTGCAGCCGCGAATGCACGTTCTTCTTGATGACGTTCAAAAAATTTATAAAATGCCGCATAGAGTATATCAGATAATTTAAACCCTATGAGTTTATCTAAATAGTCATATGTGTCATATATAATGCTATCATAGTCAACAGATGAAGCCGCTGTGCCATATTCAAATAGAGGCACAGCAAAGCAATTCTTATTAGGTATTTCTTGATATCTAGCAGTGAATCTAGCTTCTAATTTGAATTCCCATTTATTCCGCTTATATTCAGATCGTTCCTTTGTTCGACTCACATATTGATAGCGTAACTGACACATATTTTTAAACGTTTTGGCTTCTACACGCCAAACCAAAATACGGATTGCTGTATGAAGAATGCTAATTTCTCCTTTTGACAAATCTCGTCTTATATAGTGAGCATAGAATTTTTCGAACAATTCAATCATATTTTTCCAGCGTTCGCCATTAGAAATAACAATCTCAGATGGGATGAATTTATTTTTATAAAACAAGTAATCAAGCAACTGTGATATAAGCTGGTCGCTCTCGTCATCACTTAATCGCTGTAACTTGCTTTGTGGCAAGTTGAGATAATCGTCATAACTGCCATCGTTCAATTCTTGTTTTATTTCTTCTAAATCATCATCATCTAACCTTTCTTCATCAAGCATTGATTTGGATGATAGACGATCTTCCGTATTCATTAATTTACGAAACTTTGTCATACCAGAAGATCTTATTACCACGCACCCATAATCAAATTCAGGAGCTTCTGATGAACGCCCGGCACGTCCTATTAGATTTTTAACCCCAATAGGATCACTCGCCTCAAGTCGATCTAAAAAAACGATGTCAAAAGGCATATTTATACCTTGTTCTAAGGTCGAAGTAGCAAAACAAATTCTACAAAAACCACTCTTTGTGAAGTCCTCAACAACAAGTCGTGCTTCTAAAGGCATCGAACCATGATGTACAACAATGCCATATGAGAGTAAATCAATAAATAAGGAATAGTAATTCCTTGAATAATCAGTTTTGCCTCCAGTATATATCTGTATTTTACTTATAAGATCAAGAGCTCTTTTTTCTGATATTTTTTTACATAGTGAGATATAGGTCTTGAATTCCTGATAAAATTCACGTGATAGTATCTTTGATTTGGAGACATAAAATAACACAGAGCCTTCTTCTTCAATACATTTTGATATGGGATCGAAACTGCATTTGATTTTTCGTGAACCCATTATTTCCTTATTTACACCAAAGTGGAAAAAATCGGAATTATTATATGTAAGATAGAATTGTCCGACATTACGATGCTTATATCTTCTATATGATGCTTGTTCATTTCCTAAATTATTTCGTTCTATCTGAGAAGCTGGATTTTCAATAAATGGTTGAGCGAAAACTAATTTTGCATTCTTGAATTTATCATGGCAACGGCGTATTATGTTATCAAAATACATTCCTCTTAGATTTTCTTCATTGCTTAATTGCGCTTCATCAAACAAAAATAACCCAATATTAAAATCATTGGCATACTTAAATATCTCTCTACAACGCTCTGGGGTAACAATAAAGACATTTTTATTAGCGTGTGCAATATTTACTTTCTCAATAAATGTAAGAATATTAACACTTTTATCAGGAATTAGACTACAAAGTTTTGAATAATACTCATTTATGAGTGCTCTGGAAGGCACAACCACAACAACATCCGTATCACAATCTCGAATTAAATTCATTATGAGATAGGATTTCCCTGTACTCGTAGGAGCAGAAAAGCTAAACACTCTATTCTGAGCTATACCGGAAGCTATGCCAACTTGTACGGGGGTATAGAAATAATTGTAATGTTCATAAATTACATCCTCATACATTCTAAAGATTTGCTCTTTTAATGTTTTTGGTTCAGACAAGCTCTTGTAAAACAATGCCATAAAGCGTAAGATCTCTTCTTCTTTAGAAGCAAAAATCTGCGGATGATATATTTTTATTAAAGATAAAGTCTCAGAATCAGATATGTCAATAAGACCTTTATGAAATATGTTTGAGATGACTTCATCAAGAAGTCGCTCAATATCGCTACCCTCTAAAATTTGTTTTATTCTATTCATACATCAACTGCTACACAGATTAATTCTGAGCTACCTGTTAATTGTTGAAAATAAGCATTGGCTTGGATTTTGGCAATTAATTCATCATCACTTTCATTTTTTGATGCAAAAGCAGCAATATATCCCTTTTGCCCATTATTATAATTTACGAAAGCATTTCGTCTATCTTCTGGAACAAAAGGATGAACTGTAATCAAATCTTTATCATCCTTCTGATCTCTTTTAAAATTAACAATTTGCTTTAGGGCATCATTATGAGCCGTCCTTGCAGCTACATATTTTGATTCTCCAAACAGAATAATGTCATTTAGATTTATCGAATAGAAGTCAAAACCAGGATTTTGGGCTACTTGAGTAGCAATAAGCTCTCCTATAGGTATATCAAGATACTTATAACGATTGACAACTCCTTGCCGAGCAAGTTCTGAAACGACAAGTTCCCCAGAATTAGAATCTACAGCAGTAAGGTTACCATTATTAAGGTGATTTGCTATCGTTCTGACGGTAGGTTCTACTCTTGCATATAAAGACTGTCTAAGATATTCTGGCAAAAATGAATCAATCCAACTCATATTTGCAAGAGAGACAAATATATGGCGGATTGTTAACTGAAGATTATTAGGTTGAATACGCAATAATCTAATATGGGGTTGATGAAAACTACGATCACAAACAATGCTAAATGGCATATTATCACACTTTAGTCGTTATAAGAATTAAGAATATAGTAACCTCCTATTTTTTGGGAACCTTTATATTCTGTTATTCCACTATCAATGAGTTGTTTAACTATTCTTCGTATTGTTCTGATACTTTTATTTATAAAGCCTTTAACATAGTACAAAGTTACAAAGATTTTTTGATTAGTTGCTATTATTAAGTGGTTTATATGTCAAATGTGACGATCTCTCCAATAAAGCGAGAATTTTTCGAGAAACAAGTTTCCTGATTTTATTCTTTAACTCATAAGATTTTCCGTAAAAGCGGTATTGTCCGTCGGAACACCATTGCCCAAAACAAGTTTTGAACAAACGTGTGCCGACTACCGCATAGTTGGAGAAAAGGGCATTGCCTCACGCCTAAACGATGTTTAGACTGATGAAGCAATGCCCCTTTCTTTTGCGCCTATGCCAAGAGGTGCTTTTACGGGTTTTCAAATGATTTTTCTTTTTTCGCTGTCCCTTTTGCCGGAAGCGGAAAGTGAATGCAGAGCGTGTCAGCCTGCCCCATAAATGAAACAGGCGGCCACACATAGCAGGCAAACCGGGAAGAATGATTGTTGTCGCCCGGCAGGACAAGTCCTGTCGGATCGGAAAACAATCATACTTCCTTTGTTGTGGTTTGCCCTTTTCACGTTCCGGTGATGTCTTTTTCCTTTTGGTGATTCCTTTTTTACGGATTTTCCCCTGAAGTTTTTTCTACCCAATCTGCCTCTGTTTTCGTTTACCTCCATTTAGCGCCTTTCAGTGAGCCGCATCAGTCAGTCATTTCCGTTCTGGGCGCAAAGGTAATTCCGGGATTGGACGGGAAAGCAAGGTCAAGCCTCCTGTTTTCGGTAAAAATCTCCAGCCCTGCGGGTAGTATTTTGACCGAAAAACCTTGCATTCCCTAATCCCTACCTTTTCAAGCACCCGAAACGAAAACGACCGATGCGACAGAAAGACGCATAAAAAAAATGTCGGATAAACGAGAGGCAGATAAGATAGTTTGAAACTCAACTCCCTCAGCTCTTGAATCCGCATAAATAACAAAAAAATCAAAAACGGCGAAGATATGACGGCAACGGCAAATTTCAGACAAGTGGCGCAATACATCGGGTTGGCGATATGCGGCTTGATGATGCGCACCGCCTCCGGGGTGTTCGGCATCCTTTGGGGCATCATAAGAGAGATTGTAAACGGAGTGTTCCGAGTGGCGATAGGTGTAATCGTGGCTATCCTTTCCACCATTGCCTTCTTCGGCTTCATCCTTTGGTTACTCACCCTTTAACCCTTACCGACATGGCAAAGAGAAACAGCAGGACGGCAGCGCAGCAGTGCAGGTATTACGAGGTGGACAACATCTTCGTGTATATGGTGGAAACGTACATCAACGGCAATTTCAGCACATTCCGTGAACTCTACCACGAACTGAACAAGGACGCACGGAGGGATTTCATAGACTTCCTTTTCGGTGAAGTAGAGCCGACCTATTGGAGAGAGATACTGAAACAGACAATCTAAAAACGACAGCGATATGAAAGGAACAGACCATTTTAAGAGAACCATACAGATGTATCTGGAACAGCGTGCGGAAGAGGATGCGCTCTTTGCGAAGAACTACCGCAACCCTGCCAAGAACATAGACGAGTGCGTGACCTACATTCTGAACTACGTGAAGAAAAGCGGTTGCAACGGTTTCACGGACGGGGAGATTTTCGGACAAGCCGTACACTACTATGAGGAAAACGAGATAGAGGTAGGCAAGCCGATGAACTGCCAAGCGGTCGTGAACCACGTTGTGGAACTCACGGCAGAGGAAAAGGCGGAGGCACGTCAGGACGCTGTCCGCAGATACCAAGAGGAGGAACTCCGCAAGTTGCAGAACCGCCACAAGCCGAGAACCGCCACCAAAGCGACCGCACAAGAAGTACCACAACCCAACCTATTCAATTTCTGATTATGAAACCGAGAACACGCATACAGCAGGAAGTCGCACGTTTGAGCAAGCGACTACCGAGATTGACCGAAGAACAAAGGGCATACGCTTTCTGCCATTGCTTCAAGCATTACGCAATCAAGAGGGCAAACGGCATGAACATCTGCACCGAGTGCGGACATTCGTGGAAGAGCGACCACGACCTCGCGGACACCATCTGCGGATGCACCTGCCCACATTGCGGCATGGAGTTGGAAACGTTGCGCACCCGAAAGAGCGTTTTCAGAGATATGGAGTATTTCTCCATCGTCACCACCTGCAAGCAGTACCAAGTGGTACGTTTCTTTTCCGTCAATTCCCGATACAAGGCAGGACAACCAGCCGAGTATTCCGTCTTTGAGGTAGTGCAGAGATGGATTGCCCCCAACGGCAGGACAACGACCGTTGCCCGTCTGCGTAGCATGTCTTTATTCTACTATGACTTGTGGAATGAATACAGCGACATGGAGGTGCGCAGGAACCAAGAAACCCGTGCATACGACATCACTCCGAGATGCACCTACCCCCGACAGCGTTTCATTCCCGAAGTGGAGCGCAACGGTTTCAAAGGCGAATACCACAATATCCTGCCTTACGACCTATTCAAAGGCATCCTTTCCGACAGCCGTGCGGAAACGCTGTTGAAGGCAGGGCAATATCAGATGTTGCGCTACTACCTGCACCACTCTTTCAATATCGGGGGGTATTGGGCGTCAATCAAAATCTGCATCCGTAACGGCTACACCATCGCTGACGGCTCCGTGTGGCGTGACACGATAGACCTCCTGCGGCACTTCGGCAAGGACACGAACAGCCCGAAGTACGCCTGCCCCCAAGACCTCAAAGCCGAACACGACAGGTTGGTGGCAAGACGCAACCGCCAAAGGGAACGTGAACGGACGGAACGGCAACGGCAGAAAGCGGTTGAGGATGAAAAACAATATCTGAAAGCCAAAGGCATATTCTTCGGACTTGCCTTTTCCGACAACCTTATCTGCGTCAAGGTCATAGAGAGTGTGGAGGAAATGATAGAGGAAGGACGGATGATGCACCACTGCGTGGGCGGTTACCACAATCGGGAAAACTCCCTTATCCTTTCAGCGACCATTGACGGCAGACGCATCGAAACCGTGGAAGTGTCCTTGAAAACCTTTGAGGTGGTGCAGTGCCGTGGCTTATGCAACGAGAACACCGAACACCACGACCGCATCATCGCCCTTGTGAACAAGAACGCCAACCTTATCCGCGAACGGATGAAAGCGGCATAGCATCAACCCTAAGACAACGATAATATGGAAGTAAGAATTGAAAGTATGATTTGTGTGTGGGATGATAAAATCCCTGCCTTGTTCCTTGAATTTGTCAACCTACTCACTCTCACAACGAGTGAGGGGGAATTGAGAAAGAGCGTAAAGGCGTTTGCCGAGAAACACGGACTTGACAAGTTTTTCCTTTACGGCTTTGGCTCACACCATTTCTACCTGCACCAACGCTACACAAGCAACCCCGAAATGGTGATGAAGAACAGAGTTCTGTCAGTACATTTTTAATCATCTAAAAAGCAACATTATGGCAACACGAATGACTATCAACGGAGTAAGCACCTGTACGGAAGCAGGTACGGAGAAATATGAGCGTTTCCAATCGGGTATCGGCAGACGCAAGCGGACACTTGTGCAGTACGACTACCGCCATACAGACGGAGAACTGTTCGCTTGTGTCAAACCCAATTTGGACGAGTGTCGAACCGCAAGGGACAAGTGGCTGAACGCAAAAGCAGGAAAGGAGGGCAACCGATGAACACGACCTATCAGACGCTGATAGTCAGATTCAGCGAGCCTATCACGGCATTGGACGGTATCTTTAACGATGCCCAAGCGTGGGGAACGGACACCCTCAAAGGGTGGATAGATGATTACGAAAGCACACGTTTCACCGCCACCGACAGCCATACGGCAGTCATCACGAGCGAGTACAACATGGAATGTGTGAAGGAATGGCTGCAACGGCAGACACCCATTGCCGAGATGCGAGAATTTTGAACGGGTTGGCGGTGTCCGCACCGCCAACACTTAAAAACAAAGGATATGATAGCAAAGACGATATTACAGCAGATAGGCGGAAAACGCTTTACCGCCATGACGGGTAGCCGTGATTTCATAGATATGGGCAATGGCTTACGGATGAGCCTTACAAGGAACAAGACAAGTGCCAACCGCCTTGACATCATCTATGATGCGGGGGCAGACCTCTACAATATGCGGTTCTACCGCAGGACATTCAGCAAAAAGACTTTCGAATGCAAGGAAAAGGACATTGCCGTACACGAGGGCATCTATTTTGATATGCTGGAAGAAATGTTCACGATGGTGACAGGACTTTACACACGCTTTTGAGTGGAGGCGGCGAGAGCCGCCCTACTTTCTTTCGGTGAGCATGATGGCGGACAAAGAAAGTAGCAAAGAAACCTCTGTGCCAATCTGCGATATTATTCACAAAAACAAGTTTTAATCATGGAATCAATCAAGCAGGACGGAAAAATCATCTTGCACGGCAACGACGGCATAAGCATAAAGATGATTTTCAAAAACCTTACGGGAAAGAATTTTCAAGGTCGGGAGTATGCGGACTATATCCGTCACATCGCAATCGGTAGCATGGGATTTACGCCCGGCAGCATCGAACTTTGCAGGAATGGTGACGTGACAGACACGGGTACAATCCCGAATGTATGAAAGGCGTAAAATCCGATGAAGTTGGCAGCTTCATCGGATTTTTATTATAAGTAAATAGTATGATTGGGCTGATTTATTTTTGCGAAAAAGGCATTCTTGAAGTATATAGTGGTTTTCCCAATACTTTAGAAGTAAGTAGTAGCAAAAATTGTAATGGTTGTGTTTTAAGAAATTCACTCACCAACCAAATTTCTTTTTCAGAAAGCACTTTTTCAAATAAATATGGATGGTATCTTGTAATAGAACCGAAGAAAAACATCAAGTAATATATAACTGTTGCAGATGATAATGTCAGTTGTTGAACATTCGGGTCTGTTGCATTTAGCGGTAAAAACTTATATATGTTACTTGCATCTTTTATGAGATGATTAGAATTAATATACAACCGATATTCATCTCCTGTGCTATAAGTCCATAATCCTTTAGATGATAGTTGTTTTGAAAATAGATAAAATACGAGCCTACTCAAATTAGGAGTAGTCATATTATAATCCTCTTTCAAGTGCCATTTTAGGTTTATTTCTTCGATGTTATACCCAGCAGAGGTTAGTAAAGTACGTTCATTGGGTGTACTGTTTATCATTCCCTTGTACACTAAATGCCGCCCTTCTTTTTCAATAATAGGAGCTTCAAGACGAATAAAAGATTCTTTTGTCTTAAATGTTTCACTAACTGTTCGATGAATACCTATACAGGACTTCAATAATGAGATTATGTCTATTTTCCACGGACCATTGTCATGGTTAGCTGGATTAGGATGCTTGAATTCTATATTATCACCAAATAATTGCGCAAGTTCATACGCTACGGATATTTTTTGGGAAACACCTCCAGCTGATTTAAGATTTTTTACTGTAACAAAACAGTCTTGTAATTGCGCATTGCTGTTTATACTACAAGAATCGATACCATGATTAAATTCTAAATTTAATGTAAGTAAAGTTGAATTTGTTAGAACAATTGAGGCTTTAGCTATATTAAGAAAAGAATAGTAATACAGCAAAGGTTTTGATTTAATAGGAGCCAGTGATGCTGCTTCATAAAAATACTGTGCTTGTTCAAGAACAGATAAGAGAAAAGGGTAATCTGTCGTTCCCGGAAAGCGTTTCTTTTCTGATTTAATGATATAATGCCAAAGTGCCCATATATCACTCACACGAATCTTTTCTGCTTTCAAAAGATAATCGGTTGAGGATTCTTTTATAAAAATGGGGAAGCCGTATTGAGCTTTGATTTGTTTCATCTTATCTAAAACACATATAACATCTTAATAATGTGCAAAGTTATAAATTATTGTTCTAAACTTATATTATTATGATTGCTTTTACAAAGAATTAGGCATTGTAATAGTATATCACGATCAATCCCGAATGAATGGAAAACACAGAAAATCCGATGAAGTTGACGGCTTCATCGGATTTTCGTTTACAGTCACGGAATATACAGCAGCGCAAACTCCGCCTTCCTCCGTTTGAGCAGCATGGCATGGCGTTTTCCCTTGTAGTTGCAGAAGGCGATATACTCCCGGTAGATGTTTCTGTCGCCCGCCTCCAGCTTTCGGATCAGCGAGCTTTTGGGTATCTTTCCGCTCCCCAAAAGCCGGTATGGTCCGACATTGTAGGCAAGCGTGGCAAGCAAAAGACTGTCTTTTCCGAACTGCCGGAACATCGCGCAGAAGTTCCGCATGTCTTTCCGCAGGAGTGCGTCAGCCTGTCGCTTCGTCATGGTTCGTGCCGAATACCTTTCACCCGGCAGAATTTTGTGTCCCCAACCCACATACGGGTGATGTTTTTCCGAGTGCCAGCCCTCAAAATATTTCGTGCAGCGCACAGCCCTCTCGAAAAGTGGCAGCCGGTAGATTGCCGCCTGCCAGTCCGTTCCCTCTTGGCGGCTGATCCGTGCAGACACGGAACAGACCGCCAGAAGCGAACAGAGCATTGTCATGAATACACGCATCATTTCAGCAAGGGTCTGAAGTTGCCGATGGGAACGATGGTCAAGCCGTCATCCTTTACATTCCGGTTGTTGAAGTCAAATTCCAGCTCGAAGGAGTTGCCGAAGTTGTCCTCCACCACCACGATGAAGTTATGCGCCTCGTCACCCTCCGCCGTATAGTACAGACGGAACTTCCCGTTCTCCAGCAGGTAGCGGTCGTTGGGCAGGAAGGTGATGCCGTTATCCATTTTCAACTTTCCTTCCCCCTCAAACTGGAAATAGCGGATGGTGTAAAGCGTGTTAGCGAAGTCGCCCTCCTTTTTCAGTTCACAGCGGATTTCCACCGTCTGCCCCTTCGTCACCTTGTTCGGTACGGGCATGACCTCCACCGTGAAGGGATAGGACTGTTGAATGTCCATGTCGTCGTCGCACGACACGAAGGTGAATGACACGGCGGCTATCAGGCATAACGCCACCGCCTTGAAGATGTTTGTTCTCTTGTTTCTGTTGTTCAGTATGTTCATTATTTTTCGATTTTTAGATGGTTGTTTTTTTATTTTTCGTTGTCAGTTGCAGGTACTCGTTCAAGTCCTTGCAACCGTCATAGAGGGAGGAACGGTCGGTGACACGCTCCCCATATCGCTTGGTGAGTGCGTCAAGCGTCCGCCGTCCGGCTTCGTCACGGTCGAGGAAACAGCCGATGCGCCCGTAGCCATCCAGCAATCCCGCCACCTTCTCCACGTTGGCGACGGAGTTCAACACAAGGCAGTCAGCGTTACCGGTTACACCAAGCGTCACGGCGGATAGAAAGTCCATGAAGCCCTCGAACACGAGGCACTTTCCAGTCGGGATGTCATTCGCCTTTACCAGCGATACGGACTTCGGAGGTATGCACCCCTTGAAAAAGCGGCTTCTGACTTCATAGCCTCCTGCTATGTTCGGAAAGCCAACGGCAAAATACCGTTTCCCACGCACACCGTAGTTCAAGCGGCAACAGTGACGGGATGCGATGGCGTAAGGGATGCCCCGTTCCGATAGATATTCCGTCAGCAGTGAGCGGAGCAGCGGAGCGACCTCCACATCCTCAAAGACGGGTTCAATCGGCTTTGGTAGATAGGTGGGCTTTCCCCATCCGGTCACCGTCATATTGGCGGTTTCCGCTATGAACTTCGCTTGCGCCATGAAGTCATCACTTTGCAGAAACTCCCCGGCAAGCGTGAAGATGTCGCCGCCTTTGCCCAAGCCGAAGTCGTACCAGAGCTGTTTCGCTACGTTCACACGGAAAGAGGGTGTGCGCTCGCCCCTGTACGGGGCGATATACCACAGCTCGTTACCGCTCCTTCTGACAGGCTCATGCCCCAGCCGTGCGAGAAAATCCGCAAGCGGCATCCTTCTGACAGCATCTATTTCCGTCCTTTCCATGCCCGTGTCAGTTGATGATGAACTTGATACCGACCCCGAACTGCGTGTGAAACTTCCGCGTGTCGCCACCCCAAAGGCAACGCTCCCGCAAGTTGGCAAGCAGGGCGATACGGTCTGCCACGTAGCACTCCACATCGAGCGTCAGCGCACCGCCGTATATGAAGGCGTCCCGGTCGTGCAGCGTGGAGCCGTCATGCAGCACCTTCTTCCCCCAGTTCACCGACTCATATCCGGCAAGAGCCGAAGCCCCGGCATAGACGAATACGATTTTTCGAGTGTCCGACAGTATCTTGAAGTAATAGCCGCCCTCCGCCGTGAACTGCGCCACGGGTATCTTGGTGTTCTTGTAAGGATTGTTTTTCAGGAGGTATTCGCCACCGAACACCCACTTGTTTCCCCTCTTCGTGTAGGTGGAGAGAGCCGCCCCGAAACTGTAGCCGCCGTCTTTGCCACCGGGATTGAAACCGTCCGCCATGTCCGCCCTCACCTCGATACCCTGCATTTTCGGCAGGCATCGCTGGGCGTGCGCCTGCCCCGTGAACAGGGCAAGCGACGCGATGATTATTGCAATGTACTTTCTCATGGTCAGCGCACTTGAAGTTCGTTGATGGTGCCGGCGCGTACCAAATCCTCGTTCTCAATCACGAAGGACTGGTGGCGTCCACCGCTCTTCTCGTTCAGCTCCACAACGAGGCACTTGTCATCGGGGATGGTGAACTTCGCCATCGTGAAGACCGTGCGCTCACTCTTTTTGCCCGGCACGAGGGTGGCGTAGTTCTGCGCACGGAGCGGCAGGATAATCTGCTCCTGCACGGCGGTACGCTTCGCCACCTTCTTGTCCACGATTTTCCATGTGATATAGTCCACATCGAAAGGCACGTTGCTCTGGTTCTTTATCTCCGTGTGGAAATAGAGCAATCCGTTATGCGTGTAGATGCCTTTGAGAAGATACTGGATGCCGAAACGCTTGCAGCCGATATGCTTCACCTCGCGCTTGTTCTGTTTGTGGATGGACTTCATGATAAGTCGCACCAGCATCGGGCTTTCGCTGCCCAGCTCTTTCAGATAGATTTCCTGTGCGTTATTCGGGCGGTTCACCGTGCTGCCGTCATGGATGAAGTCGCACATCTCCACATTGAGCAACAGCGGTTCGGCGGCATACTTCACGTTGAAGGTGTAGAAACTGCCGTCCTCCGTGATGACGGACATGTTGGTTTCGTTGGGAAAATTCCTCACGGTCGCCTTCACACGGATGACGTTCTCCGCTCCGTCGGCTTTCCCGGCAATCAGGTCGGGCGAGCCTAAATCGACATAGCGCACCTCCGCCGGAAAAATGACGTGGACGGTCTTGTCGTAAGTCACTTCCAGACCGTGCGGCGGTATCATGCGGTCGAAGGTCAGCTTGCGTGACAGCCCGTGATATAGGTCGCCGTCCGCCTCCTTCTGCGGACAGATCTCCTTCGTCAAGGTCGGCTGTTCATTACTTCCGTTGTTCTGTTCAACGGTTACATTCTCCTGCGCGTTGGCAGTTGCGATGCCCATAGCGAGGGCAAACATGATGATTACTTTTCTCATTACTTTTGGATTTTTAGTGGTAATTTTTTTTGATTGATGGTTATTTTCAGTCCTTTTCCTGATAGAGCATGACCCTATACCCGGCTTTCAGATGCACCTTGACGGTGCGCATCTTTTTGGCGATATACTGGCTTGTGCCTTGTATCAGCCCCTTGCCCAAGTCGGAGGCGAGCTGCGCCCCGGCATTGGTGGAGATGTTGATGCTGCTTCCGAGTGAGCCGCCCATGTTGGCGGCGACTTCCCGGACAGCGTTCATCTCCATCGAGTTCGGGATGAAGATGCCGGGCTGTCCGTCCGTGTCATAGACCGCAAGCTCCACGGGGATAATCGTGCCGTCGTATTCCAGCGAGGAGATCTCGATGTCGAGTCGTTCACCCTGTATCTTGCCCGTGCCGACCACCACCGCATTGCGTGGGATTGTCCTGCCTGCCACCGCCATAGGCTCCAGCAGATGCAGCCTTACCGTCTGCCCGTCCGTCACGCTCTGCGCCCCATGCACGCACGCCGGTATGGTGTTCCTGTCCGATACCTCCGCCGTGCCGACAGCCGTGTTGAAACCCCGGTTGCGTTCCTGCGATAAGGCGGCGACAAACTCCGCATTGCTCATGGGTTGTGCAAGGGAGGAAACGACTTGGCGTGTCACCTGCCTTACAGGTGTCGCCGTGTTCTTCTTTCCCTTCTGCACGGTAGTTGGCTCTGCCGCCTGTTCCGGCTTTCCTCCGTTCTGACCGCCCATGTACTTTGCCGCCAGCTCATAGGACTTCTCCATAAGTGCCACCTGCTCGTCCATAGAGGAAGCCTTGCCCTTCTCGCTTTCCAGTTCCGATTCCAGCGAGGCGATACGCTCCAACAGCTCGTCCATCTCCGCATTGTCATTCTTCGGCTGTTCGTAAAAGTTGCCGAGGGTGGCGTTCAGGTCACGGTAGGCGGCTGCGGAGGATTGGATGGTTTGCGGCGTGGCGGGCTTTGCCCTTTCTTCCTTGCCGCCCGGATTGGCGAGGTCGAAGTCCGTACCGTCCTCCGTTCCCGCTATCTCGCGGTCGAACATGTCGCCCAACTGCCCGATGGCACGGTTGCGGCTCTCCAGCCGTTCTTCCATCTCCCCATGCTCGTAGGCTTTCAGCTTGTCGCCGATAATCTGCCGGTTCGCCTTGTCAGCGTCGGGCATCTCGGTGTTGTAGCCCTCCGTTCCCGGCGGTTGCTCCTTGCCGGAGGACGGGGCGAATATCAGCCACATCGCCCCAATGAACACCAGCACCATAGCGGGTAGCACGATCATCTTCTGCCGTTTCAGCCGCTGCGCCTCAGTCAGCGGTTCGCGCTCCTTTTTGGGCTTTCCCGTGTCGGGAGCGGTTTTGTTCTCTTTCATCGGTTCATTCTTCGTCTGTTCCATATAAATAAGGTGTTAAGTGATTGTCTGTTTCCGCCGGGGTCGGCAGTTCTACCCGTCCGGCGTGTCCCGTTTCCATACGTGAGCCGTCGTTCCTGCCGATGTCATAGACGGCTCTGCCGAAGGTATAGAGGGCAAGCACCGCGAAAGCGGCGAGCATCCCCAGCACGATGCGGCGGCGTGTTTCCGGCGGCAAGCCGTCCAGATACCCTTTGAGCCTTGCCACCAAGCGTTTTCGTTTGTCGTGGAGTTTCCAATACATGCCCCACATTGATTTTCTGATACTTTTCATGTCCTGTTATCGTTTGATTGTCTGTAAATCCTTGTTCTCGATGATAGTGAAGCCCTCAATGGTGAAGCCATTGGGGTTGTCGTCCGACCGCGATGCGTTCAGCAGGCGGCAGGTGGTCACGAGGCTGCGCTCGGTGACGTTGCTCTGCCGGATGATTTTCTGCGTGGCGTAGGTCACGGCACGGTAGGGATAGGCGTTGAAGTCACACACCACGCTGTCCACCTTCAACACTTGGTTGATGTTTCCGGCGATAATGCGGTTGTAGTACCCCTTCTCGGCGAAGTCCGAATAATAGTGGTACACGCTCTTGTCTGCCAGCAGCAAGGCACGTTTTACGTTGTGTTCAATCGCGCTTTTTTCAGGTGACAGCGTGAAGAAAAGCTCGTGGAAGCGGCGCACATGCTCCCGTGCTTCCGCCGGGCGGTTCTGCGATAAATCCTGAGAGAGAGCCAGCATCAGGCTCTTGCCGTTGTCCAGCACATAGATTTTCTCCCGTTGCTTCTCCGCGAAACGGTAGGAGTTCCAAACGCTCCACACTGTCACCACGGCGCACAGCGAGAGGAAGACGATACCGAACAGGCGTATCTGCCTGAACGACGATTCGATGTTTCTAAGTGATTTGAATTCCATTTATATTTTTAATTTATGATTGCACATTGATTATTTCAGCAATTTGCCGACACGTCCGACTGCGTTTCCTGCGGTCGCTCCTGCAATTCCGCCAGCCATGCTTCCGGCGCGTCCCGCCATCTGGTTCACGTTGCGACCGTAACCGCCCATGCCTCCGGCTTGGATAATCCAGCCGGCAACGGTGGGAATGGTGAAGTAGCCGATGATGCCGATGCAGAGGAACACGATGTACACCCCGTCGCTCGAATCCAGCGAGAAGTTCGGGTCAGCCTGCATCCGCTCGATGTCGCTTTGCAGCATCAGCACCTGTATCTTCGCCAGTATGGTGCTGAACATGTCCGACACCGGCAGCCACAGATAGACCTGTATGTAGCGGCATATCCACTGCGTGAGCGTGCTTTGGAATCCGTCCCACACAGATATGGCAAAGGCTATCGGACCGAGTATCGCCAGCACCACGAGGAAGAAGGTTCGGACGGTGTCTATCACGAGGGCGGCGGCTTGGAACAGCAGTTCGAGTATCTCGCGGAAGAAGTCGCGGATGCTCTTCTTCATGTTGTACATTCCCCGGTCGATATACATTCCCGCCATCGTCACCATGTCGGAGGGCGACCAGCCGAGTTCCTCCAGTTGCTTGTCAAATTCCTCATTGGACACGAGGTAGGCGGTTTCGGGGTTGCGTACCATCGCCTCGTATTCCAGCTTGTCCTTCTGCTCCCGGTATCGGTTCATGTCCAGCGTTTCCGCCTCCAGCATCTTTGCCGTGCCCTGTACGACGGGTGAGAGGATGCTGTTGATCGTGCCCAGCACCACAGTCGGGAAGAACATGATGCACAGACCGATGGCGAAAGGACGGAGCATCGGGAACACGTCTATCGGTTCGGCTCTCGCCAGCGACTGCCATACCCGGTAGGCGACGTAGAACAGCGCGCCCAGCCCGGCGATGCCTTTCGCCACACCCGCCATGTCTCCGCACAACGGCATCATCTGCTCGTAAAGCGAACGTAGAATCTGGTGAAGGTTGTCGAAATTCATAGGCTACCAGTATCTTTCGTTCATGTTTCCGTACAGCCCCATGATGCGGTCGAGGTCGTTCTTCTTTTTCGCACGCAGATAACTCACGGAGATGTTCTTGTTGGTGTAGTAACTCACGAGGTTGCGGTAACGCTTCATCTTCGAGTGGCAGCGTTCCACCACGTCCATGCGCTCCTTGTCGGTCATGGAGAGCGTGGTGATGTTCACCACATTCTTCAGTTCCGTCAACACTTCGTTGCTCTCTTCCAGCAGTTTCGTGTAACCGAAAGCGATTGCCGACAGCTCTTCAGGTCTGAAGTTCCCGTCACGGAGCATCCTTTGGAAACTGTTTACATAAATGTCGGTGATGTCGCCTACCATCAGGATAGTCTGCTGCACCTTGCGGGCGTCCTTGACGAGATTGTTCACCGATTTGAGGGCATCGTAATACTTTTTGCCCTGCTGATAGATTTTCACCGTTTCCTGAAAGTTGCTCACCATGTTCGTGGCGGTCTTGGAGGTATGGATGATGTTTTTGGAGGCATTGATGATACCCTGCGCCAGATTGCCCGGATCGCTTACTACCCACTGTGCGCTTGCCCTGCCTGCGAAAAGCAGGCACAAACAGATAATCATTGTTATTCTTGTTCTCATGTTACTTTGGATTTTAGTGGTTGTTATTCTTCTGTCGGGTTCTCCGGCTGCGGCTTCACCCGCACATAGTCCCCGTTTGGCGAGAAGGTCAGCACGTCCGTTGCCTCGTTGTAGGACACGTCGATGCGGAAGCCGGTGTTCATGAACAGGTTGCCGTTTTCCTCCTGCAAGAGATAGGTTTCCGGTTTCAGCTTGCGGCGCAGACCGTTCCGGCGGAACACCGTCACCTTGTAGGCTTCGCCCTCCTTGTAGATAAGCACGTCCGGTTTCCCCTCCACGCTCTCCCAGTTCCCGCACAGCATGTCACGGCGGTTGTCGGCCACGTCACAGGATTGCAGCATCATGACCGCCAATCCAATCAAGCACTTGCTGACTTGCAGCATTTTCACTTTTGGTAAATTCATACGCGTTTTTCTTTTTTTATTGATACATTCTGTTTTAGTTATTCCTTGTTCCTCCGCCTTTCGGCAAGCTGCAGGATGGCGGCTTCGATGTCACCGCCCAGCTTCTCCGCCAGACGGTAAACCTCCACTTTTTCCGTTTCTTCGGTAGTGTAGGCCAGATACTCTTCCGCGCTGACCTCTGTGGCATAGACAGCCGACTGCGTGCCTCCCAAGCCTATCCACACCTCCTTGTAGAGCCGTGAAGGGTTGTTTGCCATGTTGATGGAGAGTATCTGCCCTTTCTCCTTTTCCGTCAGTCCGAGCAACGCCTGTATCTGGTCGAACTTGTTCATGTACTTGCGCTGGTCGAGAAGTATCTTGCAGTCGGAGTTGTTGATGATGCTCTCCTTGACCACGGGAGAGGAAATGATGTCGTCCACCTCCTGCGTCACCACGATTGCCTCGCCGTAATATTTTCTGACCGTCTTGTACATATAGCGCAGGTATTCAGCCATGTTCGCCGAAGACAACGCCTTCCAAGCCTCTTCCACTATCAGCTGTTTGCGCACGCCTTTCAGACGGCGCATCTTGTTAATGAAGGCTTCCATGATGATGATGGTCACGACCGGAAAAAGCTCGCGATTTTCCTTTATGCTGTCAATTTCGAAGACGATAAACCGCTTGCCGAGCAGGTCGATGTTCTCCGTGGAGTTGAGCAGGAAGTCGTAGCGTCCGCCTCGGTAATATTGCCGCATGGTGGTGAGCATATTGTCGATATTGAAGTCTGACTTCTCCACCTTTATCTCACGTTCCGCCAGTTCGCGGCGGTAGTCGTCGCGCATATACTCGTAGAAGGTGTTGAACGAGGGGACGATGCTCCGGTTAGCCCTGATACGCTCGATGTATGCGTTCACCGCGCTGCCCAGTTCGCCGCTTTCCGTCTTCGTCACTTTGTCGTCCTCCGACTTCCAGAGCGTCAGCAGCAATGTCTTGATGCTGTCCTTTTTCTCCACGTCGAACACGTAATCATCAGTGTAGAACGGGTTGAACGATATGGGCTTCTCTTCCGTGTAGGTGAAATACACGCCGTCCGCTCCGCCTGTCTTGCGCCGGATCATGCCGCACAAACCCTGATAGGAGTTTCCTGTGTCCACCAATACCACATGTGCGCCTTGCTCATAATATTGGCGCACGAGGTGGTTCATGAAGAACGACTTGCCGCTGCCCGAAGGACCCAGCACGAACTTGTTGCGGTTCGTGGTGATACCCCGCTTCATCGGAAGGTCGCTGATGTCGAGGTGCAGCGGTTTCCCCGTGAGCCTGTCCACCATCTTGATGCCGAAGGGCGAGAGCGAGCTGCGGTAGTTGGTTTCCTCTGTGAACAGGCACACCGCCTGTTCAATGAAAGTGTGGAAACTCTCTTCCGCCGGGAAGTCCGCCGCATTGCCGGGTATCGCCGCCCAGTAGAGTGTCGGGCAGTCGATGGTGTTGTGGCGCGGCACGCACTCCATGCTTGCCAGCTGGCTGCCCACGTCGTTCCTTATGTGCTTCAGTTCCTCCGCGTCGTCGCTCCACGCCATGACGTTGAAGTGCGCCCGTACCGAGGTCAGCCCGTAGGAATGGGCTTCGTTCAGGTATTGGTCTATCCACTCGCGGTTGATGCTGTTGCTCCTTGAATACCGTGAGAGCGACTGCATGTTACGGGCGGACTTCTCGAACTTCTGCAAGGTTTCCTCGCTGTTGTCTATCAGCACATACTGGTTGTAGATATGGTTGCAGGAGAGCAGAAGCCCCACCGGGGAGGCGAATGACAGTCGGCAGTCACTCCGGTCAGTGGAGAGTTTCTCGTAACGGGTATCGGTAGCCACCTTGCCCGGCAGGTCTTCCGCGTCGGAGAGGGTGTGCAGGCACAGGCGGTTGTCGCCGATGCGCATCTCCCTTGCCGAAAGCTCGATGTCCTGCAAGGTGGTATTCCCTTCCGGCATGAGCGAGAAGTAGCGTTCAATAAGCCCCGTCTTTCCCTCCGTCCCCACAATCTCATCGGTGGATAGGCGGCGCAGGCGGACAAGCCCGCTGTCGTTCATGATGCGCTCGAACTGTTCGCAAGCCTCCATGAATTTGGTGGCTGTTTCCCTGTCCAGCTCCTTCGGGATGATGTGCCCCCGGCACAGCGTGCTGAAGTTGCTCTGCATCCGGCTACGCTCCTTCGTCGTCTTGGTCAGGTAGAGGTAGCAGGTGTGTTTCAGGTACGGACGCTCGTTGAAATGTCGCTCGAAAGAACGGCTCAAAAAGCTCATGTCGTCATTTTGCAGCTCCGACTTGTAGCGTTCCTTGATGAACCAGTCCTGTTTGTGGACGACGGAGTAGTCCGGCAGCACCTTGATCGCCTTGCACCAGCAGCCGTGTATAGCCTCGTACTCCGCGCCCGTCACGGTGTAAAGTTCCGGCAGCTCCACCTCGAAAGCCACCGTGATGTCGGCGTCCTTTGAGATGATGCAGCCATGCTCCACCGCAAGCAGGGGGAACTTGTTTTCCAGTGTTGTCATTTTTGATGTATTCCTCATGTCGTTTCTTCCTTTCGTTGTCGTTTGAACAGACGGGTTATCCGCCGCCGGTTAATCAGGTATCGGGGATGGCTCCGTGCCGCTCCCAGTTTCATTAGCCCGTGTTCGCCGTACCGGGCGTTCAGCGCGAAGGTCTGCCACACAAGGAGGGAGGACGATGCCGCGCCGAAGCCGATACATACCCACTGGTCGATGCCGACCATGTAGAGAATGACGAACAGGACGAAGAGAGCCAGCAGACCTCCGCAGAAGATGAAGAGGTACTGTGCCTTCAAACCCTTGAACTCTACCGGACGGCCGATACCCTTGTTGATTGGGTATTCAGCCATACATTATTACATTAAAGGAAGAATGAGCGCAGGATGGTGGCGGCTACAATCAGGAAGATACACGCGCCGAACCACGAGGCGGCTGTCTTGCTGGTGTCGGGGTCGCCCGATGAAAACTTGCCGTACACTTTTACGCCCCCGATAAGCCCGACGACTGCACCGATGGCGTATATCAGTTTAGTTCCGGGGTCGAAATAAGAACTCACCATAGAGGTGGCTTCGTTGATGCCCGCGATGCCGTTTCCTTGCGCAAAAGCGGAGGCAGTTGCGGCGATGATGAATGCCGCAAAGAGGATTGCTTTTCTGTTTCTTACGATGTTCTTGTTCATAAACTGTTCTTGTTTTTGTGCCGTCGAAAGGGTGGATGGTCCTTTGTCGGGCGGTTGATACTCTGTTACTTTACTTTGGTTTTAGTGGATGCCCGTTTGTTTCCACGGACTTGGGTGTGTCCGTTGCGGACCGGATGCGCCTTGCGCTTCCTCGCCGCGTGGGTTGATTGTCATTCCTTCATGCTCATTTCTTTTTTTGTTGTCATACATAGTTGCGGATGTCGAACTCCTCTACGTTGTCAGGCACGACGAACTCCTTTTCAGGTTTCTTCAGCCGAATCTCGATAAGCCCCTTGATGCGTATGCCTATCTCCGAAGAGCCTTCCATCATTTTCTCGTACAGCTCCGTGCCTTCCATGTCGGTGAACACCTTTGCCGCCTTTTCACGTTCCGCCTGTGTCGCGTCCGGGTTCTTGGCAGTCTTGCAGGCGTCGTCGATCTCGTCAAAACTGCTGCCCGAAGCCCGTGGCGTGTCCGAAGCGTCCTCTTCCGGTTCGTCCTCCCCGTAGCCCAGTTCCTCCGGCGGTATGCTCGTGAATGTTTCATCGAGCTTTTCCTCCGGGACTTGTGCCGGGCGGGATGCGGTTTCCGTGTTTCCGTCGTCAAAAGTAGCCTCTTCCTCCGACAGTTCAATGCCTTTTTCCGAAGTGGCGGCTTCTTGCGTCGGTATGGCTGCGGTTGTCCGGGTGGACGCCATTTTGAAACGGCTTTTGCCGATGATGTCCGCCTTTGCCGTGGAAACTTCTTCATGTGCCTCTACGCACTTGGGGACATTCCTGTCCAACGACCGCCATAATCCGACAATGCCCTTGAAGAAGCGGACAATCCGCGTGTCCATGATGCGCTCGTAAAGGAGCAGGAACAGGAACCAGAGGTTGCAGCCGACCGATACCGCCAGCAGAATGTCTGTCATGCTGATTGTGTAATTCATATCCTTCCGTTTTTGGTTAGAATACTGAATTATAATTTCGGGCATAAAGGCTCTTTATCGCATCCTCGCATTGGTTGAAGTGGTGCGTCAGCACATGGTCGATGTAAGCGGACAGCGTAAGCCGGTCATGCCCGATTACACGGGTGATACGCATGATACGCTCGTGGTACTCCGGGCGCACATACGCCATCTTCCCCTCACGTGCCTTTACTTCCGGGTCGCGGATGAACAGGCGTTCATAGTCCTTCTCACTGCATTTGCCGCTTACCGGGACAGGCGATAGGATTTCCACACTCGCCTGCACTTGGGCAAACATACCTCCGCAGTCTTGCTGTGGTCTTTTTTCATTCGGTGTCATTTCTTTTTCCATTTTCAAATCAGATCTTCACGTTGTTTCTTGTACAGTTCGTTGATTCTCTCCTTGTGCTGTTCCAGATGCTGGCGCAGCACGGTATCCACATATCCGCCTACTGAGATTTCCCCTCCGGCGATGTCGTTCACGATTCTGAGGATCTTGCCGTGGACGTCACGGCTGATATAGACACATTGGCGGGTCTTTATCTCGTTGCGGCGCAGGAACAGCTCGTTGTAGTCCTCGTCCTGCCTTTTCCGGCGTCCACTTTCCCTCTGCGCTTTTTCCCGTGTTACGGGTTGCACAGGAGATGGTTCCGGTGCGGCGGTGTCCTCTTCGGTCGGTGCAGCTGCGGGTACTTCCTGTGCGGGGCGCAGTGTCCCGTCCTGTGTGCGCCGCCCGATGGAGGCTAACAGCAGTTCCTCGTCGATGCCTTCCGTGTTCACTTTCCTGCTGCCCATGCTCACTGCGGTCTGATGATGTCGCTTATCTCTTCGGAAAACTCCCGGATGCCACTCCCTTTCAACAGTGCCGTGTCCATCGGGAAGATGGTGGAGCGGAAAACGCTCTTGCGCTCTTCCGAAAGGTCACGACGGAACTTCTTGCTGTCGGGCAAGCGGGTGGAAAGTACCGGAAAGCCCATTTCGGCGATCACTTCCTCGTAGACTCCGTACAGGTCGTTCCTCTCCCTGCCGTCCACCATCGTCCAAAACAGATGCAGCCCCTTTGTTTTCGCCTGCCCGGTCGTCATCAGCCTGTCGCGGAACATCGTAACGAATTTCAGGGTACTCTCCACGACGAAACGATCGGCACTCAGGGGCGTGAAGATGTAGTCCATCTGCGATAGCGTCTTTATCACGCCGTTGCTCCGGAGTGTCCCCGGCATGTCGAAGAAAACCACGTCGGGCTTCACGACCTCGGCGGCGATCATCCTTTCCGCATCGTCGAGGGCGTTCACCGCGTTGCTCTTGATGACCGGATAGGCGTTCTTCTTTATCTTGCGGAAATGGTCGCACGCGAGAGCCTTGAAGTAGATGCTCCCGCCGATGAGTGCCGTCTCATGTTCGCGCAGGCCGTGGATGCTGTGCTGCGGGTCGTCGCAGTCCACGACGGCGACATTGTAGCCTTTCACGTTGTGGAGGTAACTGGCGGCGAGTGCCGTGACGGTGGATTTGCCGATGCCACCTTTTTGTGTTGCGAATGCAACGAAGATTTCCTTACTCATAGTTCTATACATTTTAATTGTTGATGATTTGTTTTTCTGTTTCCATACGGATTTGGCTGTCGCACCATCCGCTTCCGTGACTACACACGCAGGCGGGTCGTCGCGTATCCGGTTCTGTGGTGAAGCGGTGCGTCGGACAAATGGTGATTGACGACATTGCGTCATGAAGTCATTGAATCCATACGTCACCGAATTGTCGGAGAACCGGGTTTCCGACGGTTCGGGTATCCGTTTCGGCAAGTATCCGAAGAAGCGGTTTTCCGGGTATTTGAATATTCCGTTTCTCATATCTTCAAACCGTTAGTTTCTTGAATCATGCTGCAAATAAACAAGTATATTTTTGAACCTGTATCACTTCTCCGGCAAGTGGCAGCACGTTGCGCCGGTTGGCAGTCATTGACCGGGTCAAGCATCTGTCCGATATCGCTTTAAGGGCGTAACTTTGCACCCGGACGGCAGGGTTCGCCGATGGCGCGCGGCCCGGAGTCCTAAAAGGTATTTTCCCAATCCGTCCCCTGACGGATTTTTATGTTCACCTGAACATAGCAAGATGTCTTTTCAGCCGCTCAAAATATTTTGAGCAGCCACGAAAAGCACTTGCCCTTGCAGGGGACGGGCTTTCCCTCCGAAGTCGGAAAGCCTTTCAGAACTGCGGTGCCGTGAACAGAAGCGGCGGCTTATGCCGTCAATCCGCTAAATCCAAAGTGATATGAAAGAGAAAAGGAAAAGCAAAGCAGGGAGAAATCCCAAACTCGATCCGGCGGTGTACCGCTACACCGTCCGTTTCAACGAGGAGGAACACAACCGTTTCCTCGCCATGTTCGGAAAATCGGGTGTCTATGCACGGTCGGTTTTCCTCAAAGCGCACTTCTTCGGGCAACCGTTCAAGGTGCTGAAGGTGGACAAGACGCTGGTGGACTACTACACCAAGCTATCGGATTTTCATGCGCAGTTCCGCGCCGTGGGGACGAATTACAACCAAGTCGTGAAGGAATTGAGGCTGCATTTTTCCGAGAAAAAGGCGATGGCGTTGCTCTACAAGCTGGAGCAACACACCGTCGAACTCGTGAAACTGAGCCGTCAGATTGTGGAATTGTCGAGAGAAATGGAAGCAAAATGGTCGCAAAAATCAGTGTAGGAGACTCGTTGTACGGCGCGATTGCCTACAACGGGGAGAAGATTAACGAGGCGCAGGGGCGGCTTCTCACCACCAACCGCATCTACAATGACGGTTCGGGAACGGTGGATATAAGCAAGGCGATGGAGGGTTTCCACACCTTCCTTCCACCGCAGATGAAGGTCGAGAAGCCGGTGGTGCATATCTCGCTCAACCCGCACCCGGAGGATGTGCTGACCGATATTGAGTTGCAGAATATCGCCCGCGAGTATCTGGAAAAACTCGGTTTCGGAAACCAGCCTTATCTTGTATTCAAGCACGAGGACATCGACCGCCACCACCTGCACATCGTGACGGTCAACGTGGACGAGAACGGGAAAAGACTCAACCGGGATTTTCTCTACCGCCGCAGCGACCGTATTCGCAGGGAACTGGAACAGAAGTATGGATTGCATCCGGCAGAACGAAAAAATCAGAGATTGGATAACCCGTTGCGCAAGGTGGACGCATCGGCTGGCGATGTGAAAAAGCAGGTGGGCAACACCGTGAAGGCTCTGAACGGGCAGTACCGCTTCCAGACGATGGGCGAATACCGTGCGCTCCTTTCCTTATATAATATGACGGTGGAGGAAGCGAGGGGAAACGTGCGCGGACGGGAGTATCACGGGCTGGTCTATTCCGTCACGGACGACAAGGGTAACAAGGTGGGCAACCCGTTCAAATCCTCGCTTTTCGGGAAGTCCGCAGGCTATGAAGCCGTACAGAAGAAGTTTGTCCGTTCCAAATCGGAAATCAAGGATAGGAAACTGGCAGACATGACGAAACGCACCGTCCTTTCCGTGCTGCAAGGCACTTATGACACGGACCGGTTTGTTTCCCAACTCAAAGAGAAAGGCATAGACACCGTGTTGCGCTACACGGAGGAAGGGCGCATCTACGGGGCTACCTTCATCGACCACCGCACGGGATGCGTGCTGAACGGCTCGCGCATGGGTAAGGAACTTTCGGCGAATGCCTTGCAGGAACACTTCACACTGCCATACGCCGGACAACCGCCTATACCGCTTTCCATCCCGGTGGATGTTGCGGACAAGGTACACGGGCAGACCGCATACGACCGTGAAGACGTGTCGGGCGGTATGGGCTTGCTCACTCCCGAAGGTCCGGCGACCGATGCCGAGGAAGAGGCTTTCATCCGGGCGATGAAGCGCAAAAAGAAGAAAAAGCGCAAGGGCTTGGGTATGTAATCGGAGTATCAACAATTAAAATTTTAATCTATGTCACAAGAAGACGATTTGAGGGCATTGGCGAAAATCATGGATTTTCTGCGTGCCGTGAGTATCATTTTAGTGGTCATGAACGTGTACTGGTTCTGCTACGAAGCCATCCGGCTGTGGGGCGTGAACATCGGTGTGGTGAACAAAATCCTTCTGAACTTCGACCGCACGGCGGGGCTGTTCCATTCCATACTGTACACGAAACTGTTTTCCGTCCTTTTGCTTGCCTTGTCCTGTCTGGGCACGAAAGGGGTCAAGGGTGAGAAAATTACTTGGGGAAGAATCTGGACGGCACTCTCCGCCGGGTTCGTGCTGTTCTTTCTGAACTGGTGGTTGCTGGCTCTGCCGCTGCCGGTTGAAGCGGTGACGGGGCTGTATGTCCTTACCATCGGCACGGGCTATGTCTGCCTGCTGATGGGTGGTCTATGGATGAGCCGCCTGTTGAAACACAATCTGATGGATGATGTTTTCAACAACGAGAACGAGAGTTTCATGCAGGAAACGAGGCTTATCGAAAGTGAGTATTCGGTCAATTTGCCGACACGTTTCTATTACAGGAAACGCTGGAACAACGGCTGGATCAATGTAGTTAATCCCTTCCGTGCGTCCATCGTGTTGGGTACGCCGGGCAGCGGCAAGTCATACGCCGTTGTAAACAATTTTATCAAGCAACAGATTGAGAAGGGATTTAGTCAATACATCTACGATTTCAAGTACCCCGACCTTTCGACCATCGCATATAACCATCTGATGAATAATCCGGAGGGCTACAAGGTGAAGCCGAAATTCTATGTAATCAACTTCGACGACCCGCGACGCTCACACCGTTGCAATCCCATTCACCCGGATTTTATGGAAGATATTACGGATGCCTATGAGAGTGCCTACACGATAATGCTCAACCTTAATAAAACATGGGTGCAGAAGCAGGGCGACTTCTTCGTGGAATCACCTATCATTTTGTTCGCCAGCATTATATGGTATCTTAAAATCTATCAGAACGGGAAATATTGCACGTTTCCCCATGCCATCGAGTTTTTGAACCGCCGTTACGAGGATATTTTTCCGATACTGACCTCTTATCCGGAGCTGGAGAACTACCTTTCCCCGTTCATGGATGCGTGGCTCGGAGGGGCTGCGGAGCAGCTCATGGGACAAATAGCGTCGGCGAAAATCCCACTTTCGAGGATGATTTCACCGCAGCTCTATTGGGTGATGTCGGACAGCGAGTTTACGCTGGACATCAACAATCCCGAAGAGCCGAAAATCCTATGCGTGGGCAACAATCCCGACCGTCAGAACATCTACGGCGCGGCACTCGGATTGTACAACTCCCGCATCGTGAAGCTCATCAATAAGAAGGGGATGCTGAAGTCGTCGGTCATCATCGACGAGCTGCCCACGATATACTTCAAAGGGCTGGACAATCTTATAGCCACCGCACGAAGCAACAAGGTTGCCGTGTGTCTGGGATTTCAGGATTTCAGCCAGTTAGTACGCGACTATGGCGATAAGGAAGCCAAAGTCGTGCGCCCATAAGGGCATATAATAATTATCTCTGTGGCAGGAGATTAGGTAAGTG
>NZ_JAHQVH010000021.1:0-96075 GCF_019052435.1 Bacteroides sp. MSK.20.12
TATTACAAAAGTAATCACTTTAAAGAAAGCTACAAATAGTTACCCCCAAGAAATTGCGGGTGAGCCCCCATCAGCCTGTAACAGACTTTAAGCTGTATAAAAAAAACGAGCTAATTCTTTTTATAGAACCACTCGCCACTGCATCAGAAAAGCCAAAAGGCTTTTCCATAATACCTCAAATTTCCTGAAAACCAATCTTCTTTTTACCTAAAAACCTCTTACCTATTGTTATCCTTTTACCTTCTATTAAAAACTTATCCTATTGAACTAAACTAAAAAACTTTTAATACCTTAAATTATCTAATCTAATACCTTTTTAATATTTTCTTTATACCTTTTATAAACTAACAGCAATTTCTCAACTGCTTTGCAAAGGTACGAATATTTTTCGTGTGCGCAAACGGTTTTGTATTTTATAACACTTCCACAGGTTATAAATCTTTCACATCATTCAATGTAACTAACTTATTTACAATAGCATAAATAGTTAAACCAGCAGCACTATGTATTTGCAATTTTTTGCTAATATTCCTCCGGTGTGTGATAACAGTATGAATCGACAAGAACAGCTTTTCCGCTATCTCCTTATTCGTCATCCCCTTCACCACACAGATGACGATTTCTTTTTCCCGCTGACTAAGCGTATCCTGATTATCCACCTCTTCTTCTTCAGAAGCCACATTCAATAAACCGGCAATTTTCTTAGAAAGAATATCCAAATCATCGAATATTGAAATAGACTCATCATACTTACCCAATAGTGAAGCATCTACAAAAGAAGTGACCAGGGCTATTATACGTATCCTTTTACCAGATATTTCCTCCCGGAATTTAGCAACATCAAAATAATCGCCAAAAGCAGGATTGACAATCAGCATCTCGGGACATTGCGTTCGGACACAATCGTGTAATGCTTCAACAGACAACAATTCTATCGGTTGCACTTTTACGTTGGGAAGACGCTTCAACGCAGCAGTCAACCCACCACGAATAATTACAGAAGTTTCTGCAATAGCAATTCGAACGACCTCATTATTTTTCATTTTCCCTCATCCTCCTTTCCAAATTCAGAATAGCAGGAACAAAAATATAATCCTCCACTTTGCAATGAGATTCCAATCCGGCTTCGCAAGCATATATATCAAAAAGAGCCGCATTCAGAAGATTCTCATTTGCCTTGGCGGGACAATATTTTATAATGATATTTTTTAGTTCTGTCAACTTCTCCCCTACCTGATCGTGATGTTTGGAAAAGGTGCTGATCTGGTAGTTTTTGGGAGCATTTCCCTTTATCAATGAATCGACATACTTAAAGACGGTTTTCTCTTCATAATCCATGTGCTTACGCACTTCCCGTGTATATTCGTCAAAGAACTTGAGAATAAGAAAAGCCACGTCGTCCTGCGAACAGTCGATTGCCTCGATCAGTTTACGACGAATAGCCGGAAGAGAAAAATCAAGAAAATAAATATGCGCCTGCCGCAGATAATCAATCAATGCAGGTATGGAAATATCATCCTTATCCCCATTGAGCCGGGAAAAGCCTTCGGTCATAAAGTTGACTACAATCAGAAAGGTCCGGCAGTCCACTCCATTTAACTCACAAACTTCTTTGACTGTTTTGTCACCAAATCCCAACGAAAGTCCAAAACGGCTCATCACTTGCAACAAAGAATAATTATCGCTGATGAGATCGATCATCTTATCAGTTGACTTGTATTTCTGTAAATTATCCATCATACCTATGTATATTAGAGATTGCAAAGAAACGGAATATTTTGCTGAAATACAATCATCATTTATAGGTATTTTATGCCCTCATTCGTTAGCAAATACTAATTATATGCTACTATTTTGTGGCACAACTTTAGGCAAGCTAGTCTTTTTTTAGTAATTTTGTCGCTATCTATTTGTAATTAGTAACTCGTAATTTTATATTTAATAAAATGGCAAACGAACTCGAACTGAAATACGGCTGCAACCCTAATCAAAAGCCTGCCCGTATCTTCATGAAAGAAGGAGAACTCCCCATCGAAGTATTGAATGGACGTCCCGGTTATATCAATCTGCTGGATGCGTTCAACAGTTGGCAATTAGTGAAAGAACTAAAAGAAGCTACCGGACTGCCGGCTGCCGCGTCTTTTAAACATGTCAGCCCTGCGGGTGCTGCCGTTGCGGTAGAAATGAGCGACACGCTGAAAAAGATTTATTTCGTAGATGACATGAAGCTGTCCCCATTGGCCACAGCATACGCACGTGCACGTGGCGCAGACCGTATGTCATCTTACGGAGATTTCATCGCATTGTCCGACACTTGCGACGAAGAAACAGCACGTATTATCAACCGTGAAGTGTCCGACGGCGTAATTGCCCCCGACTACACAACCGAAGCGCTGGAAATTCTGAAGAATAAAAGAAAAGGGACTTACAATGTAATAAAGATAGATCCCGCATACCGTCCGGCCCCTATCGAACACAAAGATGTATTCGGAGTAACTTTCGAACAAGGAAGAAATGAATTAAAAATTGATGAGAGTCTTTTGAAAGAGATGCCTACGCAAAACAAAGAAATCCCTGCTGATGCAAAACGTGACTTAATCATTGCCTTAATCACTTTAAAATATACGCAATCCAATTCGGTATGTTATGCCAAAGACGGACAGGCGATCGGTATTGGTGCAGGTCAACAGTCACGTATCCACTGCACGCGTCTGGCAGGAAACAAAGCGGATATCTGGTATTTACGCCAACATCCGAAAGTGATGAACTTGCCATGGATTGAGAAAATCCGTCGTGCAGATCGTGACAACACAATTGACGTTTACATCTCGGAGGATTATGACGATGTATTGGCAGACGGTGTTTGGCAACAGTTCTTCACAGAAAAGCCGGAAGTGCTGACACGTGAAGAAAAACGGGCATGGCTGGATACAATGACAGGCGTAGCTTTAGGATCAGACGCATTCTTCCCATTCGGAGATAATATAGAACGCGCACATAAGAGTGGCGTCAGCTACATTGCACAACCGGGTGGCTCCGTACGTGATGACCATGTGATTGAAACTTGCGACAAATACAATATGGCAATGGCATTTACAGGCATCCGCTTGTTCCACCATTAAAAAATATCGACTATTTTTTATTCCATACATCCCCATTTATAATGAGAAGGAGACAAATCTTCCATTATAAATGGGGATTTCCTATTTCTTCAAGACCCTCTATCTTTGCAGCGTTACATTAAAAACGAATCAAAGATGAATAAAATTGGTGTATTTTATGGTTCCACAACCGGAACAACAGAAGACCTTGCCCGCCGAATTGCAGAAAAATTAGATGTACCCTCGGCACATGTATTTGATGTTTCCAAACTAACAGAGGCATTAGTCAATGAATATGACGTATTGGTGCTCGGCTCTTCTACCTGGGGAGCAGGCGAACTTCAGGACGACTGGTATGATGGAGTAAAAGTTTTAAAAAAATGCGATTTATCTCATAAGTCTGTAGCCCTGTTCGGTTGCGGCGACTCTGACTCGTATAGCGACACTTTCTGTGACGCAATAGGTATTCTTTATGAAGACTTGAAAGATACCCATTGTAAATTCTGTGGAGCAACAGACACCGCAGGCTACACATTCGACTCTTCTATCGCTGTTGTAAACGGCAAGTTTGTAGGGCTTCCGCTTGACGAAGTCAATGAAGACAATAAGACAGACGAACGTATCAGCGCATGGGTTGAACAAGTGAAACAAGAAATCAGCTAATTTTACCTTAACATAAAAAGAATACTTTGCATCATGGCAACTGAAAGAATCATCCCCGGCGAAATCCGGATTTTTCTTAATCACATTTATGAGTTTAAGAAAGGCGTACGCAACATGGTACTTTATACAATGAGTAAAGAGCACGAAGAATTTGCCATCCGCCGATTGAAAAATCAAAAGATCAGTTATATGATACAGGAAGTAGGCAACAATAAAATCAACCTGTTCTTTGGAAAGCCTGAATGTATGGAAGCCATGCGGCATATCATCATTCGCCCCTTAAATCAACTGACAGCCGAGGAAGACTTTATTTTGGGGGCCATGCTGGGATATGACCTCTGCCAGCAGTGCAAACGGTATTGCAGCAAAAAAGAAGGTATAAAGATGGCAGTTTAAGCAATAACCTTAGCATAAGTTTAGCTTTGTTTGTATCTAGTTTGTCTTGAGTCGGATCGTTTCTGAAAAGAGCAATTTCCTGATGGTAGATATATCCAAAAAGACTGGTTGTGAAGGAAACGATTCACTCAAATACAAACAAAAGCGATGATGAAATAAACAAGAAGGACAACTCTACACATTAACAACAGGCAAAGGTATATATCAGTAAAAATTACCACACTAATATATACCTTTGTCTTTTTTATTCTCTCAAAACTTATCTTTCTTTTACTCTTTAGTCTCAAATTACCTACATATACTGAATTTAAGAAATAACTATGCCTAGTATTAGGTATTGCCACATTTTTTAACCTCATCTAACTTTGCAACCGATAAAATTATTAAAAAGATGAGAAAAATAACCGCAATCGTTATTCTATGCCTCCTGCCTTCTCTTTCAAATTCAGCACAGGAGACAAAAGAAATTTCCAAAAATAGTAATTCTTCTTCTACAGAAGATTATACTAAATTCCGTTTTGGTGGATATGGTGAAATGGTCGCTAATTTTAAAGATTATGGCATCAACCGTTTCTATGGAGGAAACGATGGTAATCCAAAGAAAAACAGGAATACCATTTCAATCCCCCGTTTCGTTTTAGCTTTTGATTATAAGTTTAATTCCAAATGGATACTCGGTGCAGAGATTGAGTTTGAATCCGGTGGAACAGGTACAGCTTTCGAATTAGAAAACACCGAAAACGGTGAATACGAAACCGAAGTTGAAAAAGGAGGAGAAGTGGCTATTGAGCAATTTCACATCACACGTTTGATTCATCGCTCCCTCAACGTGCGTACCGGACATATTATTGTTCCGGTAGGACTGACCAACGCACACCATGAACCGATCAATTTCTTCGGAACTTCACGTCCGGAGGGTGAAACCACCCTTCTGCCCTCTACCTGGCATGAAAATGGTTTGGAAATCTTTGGTTCCTTTGGAAAAGGTTATGCCAGTTTTGACTACCAAGCTATGGTTGTAGCAGGTCTGAACCCTAACGGATTCGATCGCAATACATGGGTAGGCAGTGGTAAACAGGGAATTTTTGAAGAAGATAATTTCACTTCTCCCGCATATGTATTCCGCTTGGACTATAAAGGAGTTCCCGGCTTACGTGTAGGTGCCTCATTCTATTATTGCGCAGATGCAGGAGCCAATTCCGACAAGGAACAGACTTATTCAAGCTATGGAAAAATTCCGGTAAGAATCTTCACCGCAGATGCACAATATCGCAATAAATATGTAACGGCACGTGGTAATATTTTATATGGAAATTTAGGAAACTCTTTGGGAGTGAGCCAAGCAAATGTCAAGTTATCCAATAAATCACCGTACAGTCGTCTGGCACCGGTAGCTAAGAATGCTGTAAGCTATGCAGCAGAAGCCGGTATCAATATCCGCTCAGTCTTCGGAGGCAATAAAAAGATTCCGGTTATCTATCCATTTGCCCGCTATGAATACTACAATCCACAAGAAAAAGGAGAAAAAGGGCAAACGATGGAAAAACGCTGCCAAGTAAGTATGTGGACAGCGGGATTAAATTGGTATGCGTTGCCAAACTTAGTGATAAAAGCTGACTATGCCACCCGTCAGATTGGTACCAACAAAGTTTTTGGCGTTTCAAAAGCATATAACAGTGAAAACGAATTTTCCATTGGAATAGCCTATATAGGATGGTTTATCAAGAAATAACAAATAATCAATTATTTAATTTTTATATGATGAAAACAAAATTCTTTTATGTTGCAGCCCTCATATGGGGATTAGCATTTACAACTACTTCTTGTAGCAGTGACGATGACAACCCGACAGTAGATCCTGCTAACATCGATTACACTTCTGAAAACGCATCAAGCTGGCATAACTACATGAGAAATGTAGCAGCACTTTTAAAAACAGATGCAACCAATCTTTATAACGCATGGAACTCAAGTTATAAAGGAGGCGACAGTTATGCTTCTCTCTTTAAGGCTCATAACGGTTCTCCTTATGCAAGTGCATTGAGCTGTGTAGAAGAAATCGTAGATAAATGCGCGGAAATTGCCAACGAAGTCGGTACCGCCAAGATTGGTGATCCGTACAACTTATACAAAGCGGGAAATACAGAAGAAGCATTGTACGCTGTGGAATCCTGGTACAGCTGGCATTCACGTGATGATTATACAAACAACATTTACTCCATCCGGAATGCGTATTACGGTTCTTTAGACGGCAGTATAAATGCTAACTCTTTATCAACTGTAGTCGCCGGTGTTAATCCATCCTTAGATACTAATGTAAAGAATGCCATTCAAAAAGCGGCAAAAGCCATTCAGGATATTCCGCAACCTTTCCGTAATCATATACCCAGTAATGAAACAGTAGCAGCAATGGATGCTTGTGCCGAACTGGAAAGTATATTGAAGAATGACTTAAAATCTTATATTGCCAATAATGCCAACAACATCAATACCGACGCCGTACTGAATCCTGTGGTAATGCAATATGTAGATGCAGTAGTAGTACCTACCTATAAAAGCTTGAAAGAAAAGAACGATGCTCTCTACAATGCAGTAATAGCTCTTGCAGACAACCCGTCAAATAGCGCTTTCGATAAAGCCTGTGAAGCTTGGATCACCGCACGTGAGCCATGGGAAAAGAGCGAAGCCTTCTTGTTCGGTCCGGTAGACGAGATGGGACTTGATCCTAACATGGACAGCTGGCCTTTAGACCAGAATGCCATCGTGCAAATTCTGAATTCTCAAAGCTGGAGTGATCTTGAATGGAATGAAAATGATGATGAAGCCGCTGTTGAGTCGGCACAGAATGTACGCGGTTTCCACACATTAGAATTCCTTCTCTACAAAAACGGTGAACCACGTAAAGTACAATAAAGACTTATCTTAGCTAAGATATTATTGAGAAGTAAAGGTTGGAAGTCAATCATCCACCTTTACTTCTTTGGTATGTTTAAAACATATTATTGAAATAAAGTCAATAAACAATGAATCACTTTCTAAAATATTCATTCTCTATTTTTTGCCTGTTGGCATGCTCAGCCTGTGATGACGACGGAATTGGCGTATTGGATATCGAAATCCCGGAAGGCTATGCCCTGTCAGCCGGAACATCAACCATTTTCTTGAGTTCATCCGTTGCTTATGATACGCCTGCAGATTGGATAACAGGAGCATATGACGTACGCTTCACCCGAGGCGACAGGCTATATGACGATGTACGTACAAGCAACAACGGGCATGGTGGCGGTCTCGGACCTGTTTATGCCGGTTACTCGTGCGGCAGCTGCCACCGGAATGCAGGGCGCACTAAACCCTCTTTATGGACAGAGGGCGGATCGGGCAGCTATGGTTTCTCCTCCATGCTGGTTTACATATCCCGTAAGAACGGAGCTTTCTTTCAGGATTATGGCCGTGTGCTTCATGACCAGGCAATCTACGGAGTACAACCGGAAGGCAAACTATCCGTAGAATACACTTACGAAACATTTTCTTTCCCTGATGGAGAAGCCTACACGCTTTGCAAACCGCAGTATAGCATATCCGAATGGTATGCCGAAGAGATCAAACCGGAAGATTTGTTTTGCACCGTACGTATTCCATTACGTCACGTAGGTATGGGACAGATGATGGCATTAGATCCCATTGAAATTGAAGCACTCGCAGCAAAAAGCAATTATCCCGAATATGGAATCAGCGGACGATGTAATTACATCACCGAACGGGGAGTAAGATGTCTGGGATTGTCCGGCAACAAAGCCCAACATGCCGATTTAACGGTAGAGTTAGGATTCTCCAGTGATATGGGTGTTACCAACAGCCGCTATCCGGAAGAAATCTGCGAAGGACAAACGCAAGTCAACCAAGGCAGCATGATGGGACTTTCTTATGACCAGTTGGATGTCAGCACAGAAGAGATGGAAAATGTAGATCTCTATATGCAGAGTCTCGGCGTACCCGCCCGGCGTAATATAAACGATCCGCAAGTAATCAAAGGGGAACAAAACTTTTATAAAGCCAAATGTCATCTTTGTCATGTGACGACCCTGCATACCAAACCACGCGGTACTGTGTTATTAAACAATACCCAACTCCCGTGGCTGGGCGGTCAGACCATTCACCCTTATTCCGATTATCTGTTACACGACATGGGTTCGGAAATTATGGGAGTCGGCCTGAATGACAACTACGTAAGCGGCCTGGCACGTGGAAACGAATGGCGCACTACCCCTCTTTGGGGAATTGGCCTGCAAGAAAAGGTCAACGGGCATACTTATTTCCTACATGACGGCCGTGCCCGCAATCTGACAGAAGCTATCATGTGGCATGGCGGAGAAGGAGAAGCATCGAAGAACTTATTTAAAAACATGAGTAAAGAAGACCGCGATGCGCTGATCGCATTTTTAAATTCACTTTAAACTAAAAGTAGTATATACAAAGCAATTATGAAGAAATTTATAATCATTGCCATGCTGACTGCCATCATGCCTTTGGCTGCAATGGCGCAACATGAAGAAGATACAGAAAATGGTGTAGTATCATTGGCTGGAAGAGAAGGATTCACGATCGAAACCAAGAAGGGAGATTTCGTATTCAAACCCTATCTGCTCGTACAAACCAGTGCAAACTTCAATTGGTACGGCGATGAAGGACTAGATAAGGCATATAATCAGGATAACATAGCCAACTCCGGTTTTTCCGTTCCTTACGCTGTACTCGGGTTCACCGGAAAGGCTTTCGATAAAGTATCTTTCAACCTTTCCATCAATGCGGCAGCCAGCGGAGGCGCATTACTTCAACAGGCATGGTTTGATGTTCAGCTGAAAAAGCAATTTGCCATCCGGGTCGGTAAATTCAAGACTCCGTTCTCACATGCCTATCTGACAACACTGGGAGAAACATTGTTACCCAATTTACCAGTATCACTCACTGCTCCCGTTATCCTCCCCTACTCCTTGAATGCGGTAACACCTAACATTGGCACCGGATTCGATTTAGGGGTAGAGATTCACGGTTTAGTGGCTGACAAATTCGGGTATGAAATCGGTCTATTCAATGGTACGGGCGCTTCTGTCAACACCGCGACAAAGACATTCAGCGATGACTGGCACATTCCGTCTTTACTGTATGCCGGACGTTTCACTTATATGCCGAAGGGAGTGATGCCTGCCACACAGGGAAATCCGAACAGGCTGAATGAAGACAAAATTATGTTTGGTATTTCTACTTCTATTAATGTAGAAAGTGAAAATGAAAGTACCAATGATTATCGTGCGGGATTAGAGTTTGCAATGCTAAAAAACAAACTTTATCTGGGTGCTGAAGTTTATTATATGAATGTAGGTTTTACAAAAAGACAAAAGATTTCCGAGTCATATAATTACCTGGGCGGTTATGTACAAGGTGGTTATTTTATAGCTCCCCGCCTGCAGGCAGCCGCACGTTATGATTTCTTCAATCGTAACGGAATGGACACCAATGGTTTCCTGAATATGCCAGCCGTAGGCATGAACTATTTCTTCAAAAACTGCAACTTGAAGTTACAAGCTATGTACCAGTATATTGCCCGCAAAGGTCATGACACCCAACTCGATCGGGATAACGATGATTTAGGTTTGGCAGTACATTCGGCCAGTATTCTACTTCAATATACATTCTAAATAGCACAAGAAAGGATTTGTTTATGAAAAAATACATTCTTTTCGGTGGCTGTCTACTGTTATTGGCATATATCACGTCATGTGATGACGGACGTATTTATGAAAAAACAGAGACCCTGTCAGAAGAAGGACGCACATTGAGAATGAGCGGAAGAATCAGTGGTATCAATAAATGGCCCGATGGTTATAGTGTTGTAGTGGCAGGCTTCAGTGATGAGAGCGAGTATGCCGTTGTCACAAAAACAATTCCGGCGGTCGAAAATGATGAGATTCAGGTAACCATGACAGGAGTCAGTGACAAAGTAACCACTATTGAGTTATGCGTTATTAATAGATTAAGAAAACGAGTAATCAGCTTTCGGTCAATGGACGATCTTACGGCAGTTGACGACACTATTCTTATGGATGTGGGAACTGTGGATGCAGGTATGTATCATGGCATTCAGGAAAAAGTATTTAATACTACATGTGCCCACTGTCATGGTGGAGGTAGTTCGGCAGCAGGCAACCTGTATCTGACAGAGGGCAAAAGCTATGAGGCACTCGTCAACCATCCGTCAAAGAAAGTAGACGGTATGTTACTTGTCAAGCCAGGCAGTGCACAAGAAAGTGTATTGCATACATTATTGAATACCACTATTAGTTCAACTTGGGGATACGATCACTCTAAAGAAATACTGTCATCCCCTATTTTGACCCTTATTGACGATTGGATCAATAACGGCGCACAAGAATAAATAGTTATTATACAATTGATATGAACAACAAAAAACAACAGAATATTCAGTCTGAAAAGACACTAACAGAGATTTTTAAATACAATGCAGGAGGAGAAGCTTCAGAGTATCACATCATCATTCATTCTACTAAACCGGAAGATACATACGAAGAACAACTGAATGCAGTATTAAACACTTACGACTATTTACTTACCCAAGAACTGAAAGGAGCAGTCGCCATCCTCAAACGCTATTTCTTAAGTGACGCCGCCAATCAGGCAGATACACTATTGGCATTGACAACTGAAGGTTCGGGCTGCACACTTTCCATTGTGGAACAGCCCCCGCTGGACGGAACCAAGATTGCCTTATGGGTCTATCTGTTGACTGACGTACAGACGCAAGTCCTGCATAACGGGCTTTTCGAGGTGAAGCACAGTGCCTACCGCCACTTTTGGGGTGGTAGCGCATTCAATCGTGCCGCCAATTCGGAATACCAGACCCGCCTGTTATTGAACGACTATGTGATGCAACTCATGGAGCAAGGTTGCAGACTGGCGGACAATTGTATCCGCACATGGTTCTTTGTACAAAATGTAGACGTGAATTATGCCGGAGTAGTGAAAGCGCGTAATGAAGTTTTCGTTACCCAAAACCTGACAGAAAAAACACATTACATTTCCAGCACCGGTATCGGCGGTCGCCATGCCGATCCGAAAGTACTGGTACAAATGGATACTTATGCCGTAGCAGGATTACAACCGGAACAGATTCATTTTCTCTATGCACCTACCCACCTGAATCCGACTTATGAATATGGAGTAAGTTTTGAACGTGGCACGTATGTAGATTATGGCGACCGCCGCCAGATATTTATTTCGGGTACGGCAAGCATCAACAACAAAGGCGAAGTGGTATATCCCGGCAACATTCGCAAACAGACAGAACGGATGTGGGAAAATGTGGAAACCCTGCTAAAAGAAGCAGAATGCACTTTTGAAAATTTGGGACAAATGATTGTATATTTGCGTGATATAGCCGACTATGCAGTCGTTAAAGCAATGTATGACCAACGTTTCCCACACACTCCCAAAGTATTTGTTCATGCTCCGGTATGTCGCCCCGGATGGTTGATTGAGATGGAATGTATGGGAGTGAAAGAATGTAAGAACAAGGGGTACGCTCCATTTTAAATCATAAAAGATTATACCGTTGAAAAGGTTACTTATTATCTTATATATCTGTCTGGTGGGACTACTCGCTGCAGCTACTTTTGTAGAGCAAGCGTATGGGACAGATTTTGTAGAGAGAAATATATATCATACATGCTGGTTTTGTTGTTTGTGGGGAGTTATTGCCGCAATTGCACTTGTTGCTCTCATCCGACGTGCTTTATGGCGACGGTTCCCCATATTGTTGTTTCATGGCTCCCTCCTCGTTATCCTGGTGGGGGCCATGATTACGTTTACCGGCAGTAAAAAAGGATACGTACATTTACTGCCGGGAGTGACGGCAGGTAGTTTTCAGGAGTCGGAAAGCGGAAGAGAAGCAGACCTGCCATTCACAATACAGCTGGATAGTTTTCGTATAGCATACTATCCCGGAACTGAAGCTCCGGCAGACTACATCAGTTATATCACCTACTCTCTTCCCGGACAAAAAGATGTTCTGTCACACGAACAGATTTCAATGAACCGTATATTTACATTACAAGGTTTCCGTTTCTATCAGTCATCTTTCGATGATGATGGAAAAGGGAGTTGGCTGACTGTCAATTATGACCCGTGGGGTACGGGAGTTACGTATGCAGGATATGTTCTGCTCGGTATCTCCATGATCTGGTTATTATTTTCCCGCTATGGCGATTTCCGACGCCTGCTAAGTCACCCGCTACTGAAAAAAGGAGGTGTATTTCTATTGTTCCTCTTCTGTCTTGCAGGTAGTATGCAAGCACAAAAAAAACTTCTCCCGGCACTGAAACGGGTACAAGCAGACAGTTTGGCACAAGAACAGGTCATTTATCACGACCGAGTAGTACCATTCAATACATTGGCGCGCGATTTCATTCAGAAATTGACAGGCAAAGCTTCATATAAAGGTTTGACGCCTGAACAGGTAATTGGTGGCTGGCTACTCTATCCGGAAGTATGGAGAAATGAACCATTGATATACATCAAAAATACAGAGTTGCAGCATTTGCTAAACTTACAGACACCTTACGCCCGATTAACCGATTTATTTGACGGTCCGGTCTACCGTCTTCAGAAAACCTGGCAACAAGAACAGGGAAAAGGTAGCAAACTCGCCAAAGCCATCCAAGAAACGGACGAAAAAGTGGGATTGATCCTGATGCTGGAAAAAGGAACATTCATTCAGCCATTACCCACTGATGGCAGCGTGCAACCACTCTCCGAACTGGAAATAAAAGCCGAACTACTCTACAACCGGATTCCGTTCAGCAAGATTCTTTTTATGATTAATCTATCATTGGGAGTATTGTCTTTCCTGCTTCTGCTTCAGTACAGCCTGCGAAGAAGGGTACTCTCACCGAAAGCCAAAGCGATTACCCGCACAGCAGGAGCGTTCTTTTCTGTTGCGCTCTATCTTGCTTTCATATTCCATTTAGCAGGATATTGCCTACGTTGGTATATTGGCGGACGCATTCCACTTAGCAACGGTTACGAAACCATGCAGTTTATGGCACTCTGCATCCTCTTGGTAGCCTGCCTGCTCCATCGAAGATTCTCATTCGTACTTCCATTCGGATTCTTGCTCTCCGGCTTTGCGTTGTTAGTCTCTTATCTGGGACAAATGAATCCGCAGATAACGCCATTAATGCCGGTGCTCGTCTCTCCGTGGTTAAGCATTCATGTTTCATTGATTATGATGTCTTATGCCCTATTGGCATTTATCATGCTAAACGGAATACTGGCATTATGTCTCCGAAAAAAAGAGCCGGAAAACAATGTCTCTGAAAATGACGACAGACAAGATAACCGGATAGAACAGTTGACGCTAGTCAGCCGTTTGCTACTCTATCCTGCGACGTTCTTTTTAGGGGCAGGCATCTTTTTGGGAGCAGTCTGGGCAAACGTTTCCTGGGGAAGATACTGGGCGTGGGACCCGAAAGAAGTATGGGCGCTGATTACCTTCCTTGTATATGGAGCAGCCTTCCATTCACAAAGCCTGCGCATTTTCCGCAAGCCTTTATTTTTCCATATTTATATGATTCTTGCTTTCCTTACAGTCTTAATGACTTATTTCGGAGTGAATTATGTTCTTGGCGGGATGCATAGTTATGCAAACTCCTGAACCACCATACATAAGAATCGGCCGAAGTGATTCACCCGCATTTCTTTTATTTGGTTGTTAAGTTGAAAAAACATTAATGTATTCATTTTGGAATATGAATAGATGATGTATTCTAAAAGAGGTAAAGAGGGTGCACTTCACAAAAGGATACCCTCTTTTACCCATCCAGTTTCACACACGTGCGTGCACCTCATGTTTCAACCACGCACCCGGCAGCATTTCTTTTTCACCTTTTTCATTCACCAGTTCCATCTGCAATACACCTCCGTTACAATCGAAGTAACGAACCTCTATCGGATGCAATCCGGCTTTCAATGCCTTCTGCACAATAATCTCTACCGATGAGTGTGCACCGTCATTATCTCCCAGCAATTCACCGTCAAGCGTCAATGTACTACCGTCATCCGATAGAAGGGCAAAGGTGTAAATACCATCAGCGGGAACTTCCAGATAACCGGTCATCACCAAACCGATATTTCCTTTCACCTCTTCGGGGATAGATACCGATTCTACCACATATTCCCCTTTTACCGGAGCCGAATCAATGTCTGCACAAAGATTACCGCGGAAGTCATGCCATACAGCTTTCAAGCCGGGCTGCAAGGCAGCCGGAGCAGTCACCGCCTCCGCATAAGGAGCCTTTACATATTTAGTACGCGCCACATCCGAAGGAGAACCATCGGGACGAAAGGTACGGAAAGCGAAATCGGTAGTCTCCGTCACGTCCAGAGCACCATTATAAAGAGCGGATTCCTTGGTAGGCATACTGCCGTCTGTCGTATAGCGTATTTCAGTACCGGGCAACGGGCAAGTTAAGTCAACCGTTGTTTCATCGATAAATGCATTCACTTTATAGAATCCCTGCAAATCGGGCACCCGATAATTTATCCTCATCACATCCATCCGTTTAAACTGCGGAACAAGCTGACGATAAAACTCTTCGAGGCTTGGTTTAGCAACCGGCTCTGCCCAGGCTATTTCGCTCAATGCAATCATGCGGGGAACAATCAGGTATTCAATGCGTTTCATAGTCGGAATCCATTCAGCCCAGAGATTAGCCTGTACACCCCAGATATATTTCTTCTGTTCCGGTGATAACCGTTCATCTGCACACGGATCGTACGCCAGTATTTTCTTTACTGAATTCTGATCCTGCGCATAATCGAAATAGAAATATTCATTCGGACAAGCAATCACTTTCTGCTTTTGCGCGGTCGCCGTAGGCAACGCGTCTTTCGCCCAACTTCTCCACCATGTAATAGCGGCATCGGAAGATAATCCGTCGGCTACCACTTCATCCCAGCCGATGAGTTTCTTTCCGTTGGCGAGGAAAAATTTCTCTATGTCACGTACAAACCATGCCTGAAGCTCTTCTACCGAACCCAACTTCTTCGTACGGATACGTTTCTGACAGAGAGGGCATTTCTTCCAGTTGGCTTTTTCCACTTCATCACCACCCATGTGCACATATTCATAAGGGAAAAGTTCGAAAACTTCTTTGAACACATTCCGGCAGAATTCCAGTGTCGCATCTTTACCCGGACAGATAGGAGAAGAGAAGATTTCTCCCCATCCGATTAGTCCGTCGCATGCCAACTCCGGATATTGACTGATAGCCGCGAGAAAATGCCCCGGCATATCAATCTCGGGAATGACATCGATTCCTCTTTGTGCAGCATAGGCCACTATTTCTTTGATATCATCGTGAGTATAATAACCTCCATACAGCGTATCTCCTTCCACAATGCGTATCTTATTTTGCGGAATCAGGAAATCGGTATTATCTTCTTCTTTCGCACGTGCCATGCAGGTACGGTCGTGCTTATTAAACTTACGCCAAGCTCCTTTTTCGGTAAGCAGCGGGTATTTCTCAATCTCTATACGCCAGCCCTGATCGTCAGACAAATGCCAGTGGAATTTATTGAGTTTATACAAAGACATCAGATCCAATACATGCTTCACCTCATTCTTATTCCAGAAGTGACGGGAAGCATCCAGCATAAACCCACGCCATTCAAAACGGGGTGCATCTTCTATTTGCACAACAGGGATTGAATAAGTTTGTTTTTCTCCCTGCACTTCTATCGCTGCAGGAAGCAGCTGGCGAATAGTAGTAATCGCAGAAATGATGCCTGAATAGTCACTAGCCTCTATCTGGATATATTCCGGCGTAGACTGAAGCCTATAAGAACCGGGCTTGCCACCGGTATCTTTCAACTGAAAATACATATCTACCTGATCCTTATCAGTAGTGACTTCCACAGAAGTTGATATGACATTGCGGAGAATCTCCTGCAGGTATCCGACTGCCGGAAATAACGACTGATCGGACACTCCAATCTTCATTCCATCTTTTAAAACAAACGAGCCCGACTGCTCGGTCAGACTAACGGGGGTAGGTAAGATTGCAATCTCTTGCTTGACGGTGGGCGTACAAGAAGAAAAAACACAAACTGATACAATGAGTAAAGAGCTACTTAGTTTTTTAAACATGCGGTTAACTATTTAATAAATGATTTGTCCTGTTTTTAATTGACCATCTATATATAATACAACTAAAACATATAAACTACTAAAAGACCGGGAAAAGTTTTTTTGCGACTTGACACCACAGACTCCTATAAATGTTTATCTTTGCTAGCCAATCGCAATCAAACAATTAATTATAAAGAGTCACTTCAATGTCAAGAGAGAACATCTTAATCAAAACCTCATGGATTAGCACCATTGGCAATGCAATCCTGTCCGCATCAAAAATCATCATCGGTTTATGGGCCGGTAGTTTGGCGGTAGTGGGCGACGGTATCGACTCGGCAACCGACGTCGTTATCTCTATCGTTATGATTTTTACGGCACGCCTCATCAACCGTCCTCCTTCAAAGAAATATGTATTTGGTTATGAGAAAGCGGAAGGCATCGCGACAAAGATTCTGTCACTGGTGATATTTTATGCCGGTATGCAAATGCTGATATCTTCCATTCAAAGCATCTTTTCAGATGAAGTGAAAGAGATACCATCGGCTATCGCTATCTATGTGACTATATTCTCTATTGTCGGCAAACTGATGCTGGCTTCGTACCAGTACAAACAGGGAAAGAAAATAGACAGTTCCATGCTGACGGCGAATGCGATAAATATGCGTAATGATGTTGTCATCTCGGCCGGAGTTTTATTAGGGTTGATTTTTACTTTTATATTCAAATTGCCGATACTCGATTCGATAACGGGATTGATAATCAGCCTCTTTATCATCAAGTCGTCCATTGGTATTTTTCTCGACTCGAATGTGGAGCTTATGGATGGCGTGAAGGATGTCAATGTGTATAATAAGATATTCGAAGCTGTCGAGAAAGTGCCGGGAGCAAGTAATCCGCACCGGGTCAGGTCGAGAATGATAGGAAACCGGTATATAATTACGCTCGATATAGAGGTGAATCCGCAGATAACGATTACACAAGCGCATGAGATTGCCGGGGCGGTGGAGAAAAGTATTGAAAGCTCGATAGATAATGTCTATGATATTCTGGTGCATGTGGAACCTGCCGGGGAGTGTCAGACGGATGAGAAATTCGGGGTAGACAAGGATATGGTGTGACACGTGAAAATCTTCGGCAACAAAGAAAGCTATTCCGCTTCTTTTTCTTAACTTTGCATTCATCGTTCACATTTTAATAAAAATTTGATATGGAAGGAACATTCAGGCGCTATCCTATCGGGATACAGGACTTTGAACAGTTGCGCAACAATAAATACATCTATGTTGATAAAACTGCATTGATTTATCAACTCGTAAGTACAAACACTGTTTATTTCTTGAGTCGTCCCCGTCGTTTCGGAAAGAGCCTGCTCATCTCTACGCTCGAAGCCTATTTTCTGGGAAAGAAAGAACTTTTCAACGGACTTGACATGGAGCAGTTGGAGAAAGACTGGACAGTGTATCCGGTGCTACATATCGACTTTAGCGGCAGTAAATATATGGAAGCAGAGTCACTTCGCGCATCTATCAATGTTCAGCTGTTACTTTGGGAAAACATCTACGGACGTCAGGAAGGCGAAGACACATTTAGTTTACGTCTGGAAGGTATCATCCGCCGCGCTTATGAGCAAACCGGGCAGCAGGTTGTCGTATTAGTGGACGAATATGACGCCCCGATGCTGGACAGTAACAATAACCATGAGTTGCAGCATGAGATTCGTGGTATCATGCGCGACTTCTTCAGCCCCTTAAAAAAGTCAGGTAAATATCTTCGCTTCCTCTTCCTGACGGGCATCAGCAAATTCAGCCAGATGAGCATATTCAGCGAACTTAACAATCTTCAGAACGTCAGCATGAGCGACAATTACAGCACTATCTGCGGTATCACCGAACAGGAACTGCTGACGCAGATGAAAATTGATGTCGAACAGATGGCACAAGCCAACGATGAAACGTATGAAGAGGCGTGCGCCCACTTGAAGAAGCAATATGACGGATATCATTTCAGTAAATCCTGTGTGGATGTGTACAATCCTTTCAGCCTGATTAATGCTTTTGCCCAAAAGAGTTATGAGAACTACTGGTTTTCTACCGGTACCCCTACCTTTCTGATAGAACTCCTGCAACAAATGAACTTTGACATCCGGCTGCTCGACCGTATGGACGCCAAGCCGGAAGACTTCGACAAGGCTACGGATTGTCTCACCGACCCTATTCCGGTGCTCTACCAAAGCGGTTATCTCACAATCAAGTCGTACGATGCTTTCTTTCGTACCTATACATTAGGCTACCCGAACGAGGAAGTAAGAATCGGCTTTATCGAGTCGCTCATCCCTTCTTATCTTTACCAACCTACGCGCGAAAGCAACTTTTATGTAGTGTCCTTTGTGCGTGATTTAATGAAGGGAAACCTTGAATCTTGCCTTGAACGCACCCGGTCTTTCTTCGCCTCTATTCCGAACGACCTGAACAACAAAGAGGAAAAACATTATCAAACCATATTCTATCTTCTGTTCCGCTTGATGGGACAATATGTGGATACCGAAGTCAAAAGCGCTGTCGGACGAGCGGACGTGGTTATCAAAATGCAGGATGCCATTTATGTACTTGAATTTAAAATGGACGGCACCGCGGAAGAGGCTTTGGCACAAATTAACAGCAAAGGGTATGCGATTCCTTATGAGGCAGACCACAGGAAAGTAGTGAAGGTCGGCATCAACTTCGACAGTACCACGAGAACAATTGGAGACTGGAAAATCGAAACGGATTAACAGCGTACGCCACTTGCTTGAAGTAGACAAGGATATGGTGTGACACGTGAAAAAGGCACCAGTTGCTCTCGTCTGTGAGTAACTGCTGCCTTTTTGCGTGTTCTGTGCTGTCGTAGCCGGGAAATTAGGGTGTATTGCCACAGCTTGCTGTGGTGCGTTTCCCTAACTTGTTGTGGCATGCTCTCCTTGCCTGCTGTGGCATGCTCCCCTAGCCTGCTGCGGCACGTCTCCCCAGCCTGCTGCGGCACACATCCCTTTCCGCCGTTCCGGTTTTACGTATTCAATAGGCTGTTGCTTTGATACGCAGCTTGATGGCATTTTCGGCTGTATCCAGTACCAGTTCGCAGTTTTCAGAGGTTACAGAACTATCGGCGACGTCCATTTCCAATGAGGTGATTTTCTCAAGATCGAGTTGGGTTAAGGTGTATCCGTCTCCTTTCACCACCGTGAATCCACCTTCGGGGAAATAGGATGGCTGCATACTCCATTGAGCCACAAACGTCAGTTTGTACGGGTTGGCAAGTGCTTTGGTCAGAGTCATCGGCATCAGTGTGCTTGCGTTATCATAGGAGAACATAAGCTCGGCGTTCTCCCATGTCCCCCCTTTGTAGAAGAAGCTGCCGCCTTCATCACTGTTATATTTATTTGTTTGCAATACGATTCTCCCGTTCACGGAAGAACCTTCATCCATAATAAGCTGGCATCCCTCAAAGACATAAACAGCCCGGCCGGTAGGATTATCAAGCTTTGCCCCGCTGCCAAGTATCAACTTCGTATTCGTCGGATAAAGCGCTATCACACAATTTGAGTCATCAGTGGTATTCATCTTGATATTGCTGAGTTTCAGGGTGGTTGATTCTATAGTGACGACATCTGATTCTGAGCCTGTTACATTAGACAAAGTAAATCCACCGCCATCCAGTTCGATATACCGGTGCGGGTCTGAAGTCTCTCCATAGCAGAGTTCGAGTTCAAACCCTGCCCCCAGCCTGATTTTCGTAGGGCTATCGGGGTTGCTGGAAGCATCTTCGAACGCAACTTGTAGTTGCTCGGGAGCATTGATAATTACAGCATCCGATACCGTTACGACACAGGTTGCCGACTTACCGCCTGCCGTTGCCGTGACGGTGGCGGTTCCTTCGGTCAGGGCGTTCACTTTCCCGTTTTGGTCTACGGTAACCACGGTGGTCTTATCGCTGCTCCATGTCACGGTGTTTTCCGTTGCGCTGGCAGGAGTTACGGTGGCGGTCAGTGTTTCCGAGCTGTTGGAATTCAGCAGGAGTGTTTCCTTGTCAAGGGTGATTTTCTCTACCGGTGTAGAGTTGTCTTTGTCGTCGCCGCCGCAGGCGGTTACCAACGTTGCTGCCACAAGGCAGAGGAAAAAGATTCTTAGTTGTTTCATGCGTCTTTCTGTTTTCTTTAAAAGGGTAAATTATGAAAGGCTACCGCTTTTTTTGTTTGCCATGAGGGCGGATACGCTGTCTGCAGCCGGACTGTCCGCCCTCATTCGTGACCTGCTTCTTTATGCAGCCGGGTCGGGGGCTTCACCTCCTCCGGGGATTTCAGGGTCGGGCGCTTCGCCGCCGCCACCGCCGCCACCCGCGTTTTCGTCACCCAGCAGAATCGGGAAACGGTAAGAGCGTGGCGTTTTCAATGCCTTGTTGCTTCCGCTATATTGTGTCGTGATGCTTAGCGCATAGAGCTTTCCGGCTTCTATGGCAGGTAGCATGATGGTGAGTTGTGACGGTGCGTTGTGAACGATGACGGACACTTTCAACGGGACGGCTCCCTCTTCGTCTTTGGTGAGATAGATGCCGACCGAAGGGTCGTCACCGAGGATTTTAATGTTGCTTCCGCTGATAACGGCAGGACCGCCGGAAGTGATGACCTGGCTGATACTCTTCGTCACGGAGTCGGTGATGGAGTTGATGACCGGCCCCGTCTGTGCCAGCCCGTTGCAGATTACTTTTACGGCTTTGAGCTGGTCGCGCAGCAGTTGTCCCGGTGTGTAGGACACACCGAGCGAGTGCTTCGTGGCGTCAAACTGGGCGTTCTCCCCGAGGAACGAACCGCGTACGGTGACGATGTACTGTCCCACACCGTCTACCACACTCTTCCCTTCGGCGATGGCTTCCACCTTCTTCTGGTCGGCAAGGTCGAGGATGTTCTCGATGGTTTCCTGCCGGTACTCGGTACGCTCCTTGATGATGCGTGCTGCGATTTCTTTGTTGTGCAGACTGCCTGTGATGCGTGCGCGTCCGGTGTAGTCGCCTTTTTGCTCGGTCATGATGTTGTCGTAAAGGTCAACATTGAGCGTGATTTTTTCGTTTGTTGCCATGATAATGATTGTTTTAAGGAAAGTGAATATCTATTTATTGGTTACGTTCTGTGCTGCTTGTCATTTCGCACGTATCTTGATAGCATTACCGTCCAGATAAAGTTCGAAATAACTGTCATAATATGTCATGCCCCCAGTAGTATTAGTCATCAGATGGAACTTCATAAGATCACTGTCAGTCAAGGTGTAGCTGTCGGTTCCCTTAACAACGGTTTCGGCTCCTGGCCGGACAGTGAAACGACTCAACACGTAATCATATAGATCTAATTTAAAATCAGAATCCGCCGGAAGTTCGTTTTCAACCGTAACGGTGGGGATGGTCACTTGATTGCCATTAATCGCAGCTTGCAGACAGAGGCTCCGTTCACTCATATACGTTCCCTCCTCCCTTGCTATTATTTTTCCGCCTTTCAGTTGCAGTATTCCTGTAGGGGCAACAAGCACTTCCTGCCCCTTTATGCTGTTGGAGATTTCAGCATCGCCTTCCATAATGAGCGTGGCATTATCACCGACAGAGATACCAATTAGCTGGTCATTATCATTCCCATCGCCGGAATATAGTTCGAAGCCGTTACCCAGCGTTAGTTTGCAAGACGCCCTAACAAATATGCAGGCGATATTAGTTGAATAGGTATCAGCATTTCCATAAATGTTGAGGTTGGTCAGCTTCAATGACGCGCCGTTTATAAGCTCAAAAAGGCTTTTGTCGCTAGCGGTACGGGAAATACTATAATTATCACCGCTGATAGGATTATTTCCGCCGTCAATAGCAATGTGTTTGCCGTCTATTGAAAAGGCAAAATGCTCTGCATCCGCAGCAACCCATATATATCCACCGAGGATGATTTGTGTTGGTGCATCCGCAGTGCCGTCTGCCGTTTCAATAGCGGTTTTCAGTTCGGCTACGGTAGTGACAAGCGTCTTGTTGCTGCTAACCGTCACAAGGCAGGTGGCGGACTTTTCGCGTGCGGTGGCGGTGATGGTGGCTGTTCCTTCAGCTACGGCGGTCACCAGTCCGTCTTTACTTACGGTGGCTACGGAAGTTTTGTCACTGCTCCATACTACGGATTCGGCAGTCACCCGGTCGGGGACAATGGTGGGAACCAGCGTTTCGGTCGCTCCCGATTTCAGGGTCAGAGTCTCATGATTGAGGGTGATGCTCTCTACGGGCACAGAGTTGTCGTCATTGTTGTCGTCGCCACAGGCGGTTGCCAACGTTGCTGCCATAAGGCAGAGGAAAAAGATTCTTAGTTGTTTCATACTTCTTTTGTCTTTCTAAAAGGGTGAATAAATCGTGTTCTCTTTTCGGACAAAAGTAATATGCAACAACGAAAAGGTATAGCCAAAATCCTGCATTGTATAGCCAAAATCCTGCAAATCTTGCAGGATTGCCGGAAATTCCATTGTTCGGAGAAACTTCTACCTATGCATTGATGGAAACAACAGCATTTGATGATAAAAGAGTATCGCCTTCTCCTTTAAAGTACAGACTTTTGTTGGCGGAACTCAGTAGGAGTCATTTTTACCAATTCGCGGAAATTGCGGTTGAAGGTGCGCATTGCCTTGAAGCCCGACGCTCCGGCAATGTCTTCGATTGTGTGGTTCGCGTAGTCCGGAAGCAGGAGCAAGTCCATGGCATGACGGATGCGCAGGCGGAGAAGATAATTTTGCAAGGTCAGTCCTGTGGCACACCCCACAGCGGCGGAGAGATTACGCTCGTTTGTGCCAAGAGCTTTAATCAGGTCGTCACGCTTGAAGTTGTAATCGAGGTACGGTTGTTCTTTCTGCAGATAGGCTTCGAGCTCTTCAAACAAGTGGTTGCTATCGCCAGATTGCAGGTAACAGATGAGGTCGCCCATATCGGCTTCGAGCGGTGGTTGGGGCAGTTTCCCATCCTGTTCGACGATAAAACGGCGTAGCATCTCGTAAGTGTAATGATAGTTAGTGTACAGCCATGCAAAAGCAGGATAGAAAACCACGATAAGGAAACTGAAACTAAACTCGGGTATTGGTCCCGGACAGACAAGTAAAACCCATGCGCCAATGCCGACACTCAACGCATAAAGGAAAGCGCGCATCGTCCACCGGAGTTCCAGTTTTGAGATACACTCTCCGGTCAATTCTTTTAAATGCGTGATGTAGTGGTGTTTTTTACGGAAAAAGAGGCGGACGTAAACGAACAGTTGTACGGTATAGGTGACACCGAACAAGGTCCGCACTGCCAACGGGAGATTGTGAACGACACACGCACGCCATTCTGCTAAAGAATATACACAGACGTCCGCTTCAATGCAGCAACTCACCACATACAGCAGAATGAAAACGAGCGAAGGCGCCGCATGCTTCATCACATTGGCAAAAGTGACGTATCTGCTGTCGAACAGCAATATCAACATAAACGTGAACATCAACGCCTGCGAAGAAGCAAGCACCAACACCAATATTGAGAATAAGTCCAACGACCGGTATACGCCGAACCCGTCAACCAGCAACTCCGCCAAATGACCGGCAGCGATAATGAGAGAAGCAGCGATGAAGAAATGGCATGCACGCCTGTATTTGGGATTAATGGCGTGCGCCATCTGCTTGAAGCAGACAAGACCGAAAGATATAGACAGACATATTCCGATAATAATGCCGTTTGTTAGTGTGTGTAAAGCCGGTATATCCATTGCTTAGCATTTATTTTCCCGACAAAGTTAATGAATCTTGACGAGAAACCGACTAGTTACACCCTGTAAAACTCGACAAGTCTGCAAAATCGTATAGAAACAACCTAATAGCTAATCTTCACTCCGGCAAAGAAACTTCTCGGCAGAGAAGGCCCGTAAATATAGCCGGAATCCCGATTAGCTCCTCTATCAAAGTCCTTCTGATAAGACTCAAAGAGGTTCTGAACTCCGCCGTTTAGTTGCAAATCGACTGTTTTGTATAGCTTGAAGTCATAAGCCAGTTTCACTCCCAAATCGAAGAAACGGGGTGTACGGATGGCTTCCGCCTTTCGTTCGGGCATTGCGCCCAGTTCGGCGTTCTCGGCGGTGATATCCATGCGTTGCACTAACATTCTCCCGGTATAAGTTCCTGACAGGGCAATGGATAAAGGTTTGATGGGAGTATAAGTAGCTGTGAAGTAACCATATGTATCGGGAGTACGGAAAATTTTCTTTTCTGCCGGTGCGTCGTCATGCCATTTATGAGGTTCATCGTATCGGCTGCGTTGCAAAGTGAGTCCCGCTTGTATTTGCAGGATGGAAAGATAAGCCACTTTGCCCTCCAGCGTTAGCCCCATCACTTTCGCGCCGGGACCGTTACTGCGTGTTTTTACCAATATCCCATCGCCACGGTCATAAGGTTCGCCCAACACGAAGACATCTGTCAGTCTTGTATAAAAGCCCTCGATCAAGAAATTCGTCTGGAATACTCCGAAACGGTGATACATATCTGCGGACGCACTGAAACTTTGGGATTTCTCTTCTTTCAAGTTCTTCGCACGCTCAATCATTGCCACTGTTCCGCCCACATTTTCAATATGCATATCTTCATCAAAAGCCTGCGGAGCACGGAATCCGGATGAATAGCTCAAACGCAGGTTTATATTCTGTGTCGGGTTGAAACGCAAGTTGGCACGGGGGCTAAAGATGACATTATCTACCATGTTATGCTTATCCAGACGACCACCGATCAGAATGCCCCAACGGTCGTTCTTCCACTCGTTCTGCAGAAAAGCACTGTAAATATTTACCGTCTGATCCGTGTGGCGGTCATATCCCCACATATTATCTTTCAGACGATCACGGTTATATTCAAGTCCTGCCGTGAGGTCAGAAGGCATAAAAAAACACTTATCAAACGTATGTACATACTGCGCGCCGCCCATAGCGGTTAAATCCGTTGTTTTTCCATAGGCTTTCAGAGGATCGTTACCCGGTCCGTAATAACTGTCCCGATCTGTATTGGCGGCTGACGCAAAGATACTTAGACGGTTCTTTTCATCTGGCGAGAAATAATCGAACTTCAAACTTCCACCATCAATCGAATGTTGCAACTGCTCTGCAATATGGGCTTCGTGAGGAGGACGGTCCAACATATCCCCTCCCCGACGGAATTCCTGCATGTGGTGATATTCGAAGGTTAGTTTGGAGTAAGTGCTTGTTTTCAGATAAGAGCGGAAGCCCACTGTCTGATTCTTCAATTTAGGTAGTTCGGTGAATCCGTCTCCGTCATAATCATATCCGGACCGGTGACGGTTCTGACCAAAGATATACAGTCCGGCACGATGATCGTCCGTCACTAATGAAGCATTCAGGGAGGTATTGTTATCGAATGAGGAGCCGCCCCCTAAAGCAGTAAGGGTGTGCGACAGCTGGCCGGAATTGCGCAAAGGCTCTTTGGTGATTATATTGATGGTTCCTGCAATGGCCGAAGAGCCGAACAAGGCGGAACCTCCCCCACGCATCACTTCTACGCGTTCAATCATGCTGGCGGGAATCTGTTCCAGGCCATACACTCCGGAAAGGGCACTGAATACGGGACGGGAATCTATCAAAATCTGCGTATACGGTCCGTCCAGTCCATTGATGCGGACTTGCTGGAAACCACAATTCTGGCAGTTTGTCTCTACACGTACACCGGGCTGAAAGTTCAGCCCTTGCGATAAAGTGGAAGAGTTAGTCGTTTCAAATAGCTTCAGATCGACGACATTTACCAAAGTAGGAGCCAAACGGCGCGTCGTTTCACTGCGGTTGGCGGAAACCACTACCCCATCCAAAGCAATCGCGTCCTCTTCTATTTCAAAATCCTCTTCCAGTGTCTTTCCTTTTTTCAGAGTCACGTTGCGGGTCACGGTCTTGTAGCCGACCGAGCTAACCTCCAGTATAAAGTTACCTTCCGGCAAATTCTTCAAAAAATAATGTCCGGTAGCGTCGGTCACGGTTCCTATCGTTGTTCCTTTCAGTGCAATGGTGATGTAAGGAAGGTGCTCTTTCGTTTTCTTATCCAGTACATGGCCTATGATGTTCGCATCGGATTTTTTCAGTTCAGGGTAGTCCGGATGTTCAGCCAATGCGTATGACAGGACACAATACAGGCCGGCCAGGACTAAAAGATATTTCTTCATTGTCGTTAGTCTTTTAATGTTTAAAATCAAAAATAATAATAAGGGAAAGGGAAGCAGCGATCATTAATCGTTGTTCCTAACTGATGAATACTGTTCCCGAAAAGATAGACTAAGCGACAGGAGGTGCTCTAAGAGATATGACGCCCGGACAAGAACGGTGATATGGCTCAACTTGCGGGCGGATAAACAGGATACATAATAGAGATAAAGCAGCGACCGCGAATGTAGGTATTAATCCGCTGTCTGTCACCAATACATGATTCAACAGGTGAATGAGTTGGAATTCAACCGTCGTATGGCTATGTTCACTGCCTTTTTTAAATGGATGCGAATGGACAATCGTTACCCCGTTTACTACATGGGAGTGAGTAAATAAAGTGATTCCTGCCATGTACGAGATAAACAGTACAGGCAAAAACCACTTCATTATATGTAGGTACAATTGTTTCATCCGGTAATCTTGCACATCTATTCTGTGCAGTAAAGTCAGGGTTTAGTTTGTTTTTTTGCAAAGATAAGGATTGTCTCCATGCAAAACAATCCCTATTTATAACGATTTTAAATCTTAACCGAATCTTAATAACTGATCTTCACCCCGGCAAAGAAGCTTCTCGGAAGTGACGGACCATAGATATAGCCGGAGTCACGGTCAGCTCCTTTATCGAAGTCGTCCTGATAGGCATTGAAAATATTCTGTATGCCGGCATTCAACTGGAGGTTCATCGACTTATAAAGTTTGAAGTCATAAGCAGCTTTCAAACCGATGTCGAAAAAGTCTTTGGTATTCACCGTTATCGGATTTTCAAGGAATCCCGGAACCGGCTCGTGGGGAACCAGCATCGAACCGGTATAGGTACCGGAAAGAGCGATAGATAACGGTTTTATCGGGGTGTAGGTTGCTGTAAAATAGCCGTAAGTATTTGGCGTACGCATCATTTTCTTCACCGCCGGAGCTTCTTTGTTCCAGATGTGCGGTTTGCTGTAATGGCTCTGTTGCAGAGTGACTCCCGCCTGAACTTGGATTTTATTCAGGTAAGCCATCTTTCCTTCCAGTGTCAATCCCATAACTTGCGCTCCTGATGCATTGTGACGGGTACGTGTCAGAATTCCATCCACTACCTCTCCGTCGGTAAGGGCAAAAACATCCGACAACTTTGTATAGAATCCTTCTACCAGGAAGTTAACCTGAAACGCACCAAAGCGATGATAAATATCTGCCGAAGCACTCAAGCTCTGTGATCTTTCTTCTTTCAGATTATCCGCCAGTTCAACCATCGCTACATTACCGCCTACATTTTCCACATGCAAATCTTCGTCGAAAGCCTGCGGAGCACGGAAGCCGGATGAGTAACTGAAACGAAGATTGATGTTTTCTGTCGGATTATAACGCAGGTTGGCACGCGGACTGAATATCACATGGTTAATCAGATTATGCTTATCCAAACGGCCGCCAATCAGGAATCCCCAATGATCATTTTTCCATTCGTTCTGAAGGAAAGCACTACCGATATTCACTTTCTGGTCTACCGTGCGGTTGTATCCCCACATGTTATCTTCCAGTTTGTCCTGATTGAACTCTATTCCGGCAGTCAGGTCGGAAGGCATGAAGATGCATTTGCCGAAGCTGTAGACATACTGTGAGCCTGCCATCCAGTTCAAGTCAGTGGTGTTTCCGTAAGCATCCAAAGGGTCTCTGTCACCTGGACCATAATAGCTGTCGCGATTGATATGCTGTGCAGATGCAAACACATTGAAACGATGGTTCTCGTTAGGGGAGAAATAATCGAACTTCAGTCCTCCGCCATTGATTGAGTGTTCGGTCTGCTCCGCCACATTCGCTTCATGAGGCGGGCGGTTCAATAAGTCTCCTCCCCTGCGGAATTCTTCCATGTGGTGATATTCAAAAGTAAGTTTCGAATAAGTCGTTGTTTTCAGGAACGAACGGAAACCAATTGTCTGACCGTGCAATTTGGGTATTTCGGAATATCCGTCGCCGTCATGGTCATACGCAGAACGGTGGCGGTTCTGACCGAAGATATACAGACCTGCACGCTGGTCGTCCGTCACGAGAGACGCATTCAATGCCGTACTGTTGTCGAAAACGTCGCCATCGCCAATTCCCGTAATCGTATGAGATAACATACCAGAGTTGCGCATCGGTTCTTTGGTGATGATATTGATTGTACCGGCAATGGCAGATGAGCCGAACAGTGCCGAGCCGCCTCCACGCATCACTTCCACACGTTCTATCATGCTGGCAGGAATCTGTTCGATACCATACACACCGGAAAGCGCACTAAAAATGGGACGGGAATCGAGCAGGATTTGCGTATAAGGGCCATCCAGTCCATTGATACGCACTTGCTGGAAACCGCAATTCTGACAATTGGACTCTACACGAACACCCGGCTGAAAGCTCAAGCCTTGTGCCAAAGTCGTAGAATTGGTATTCTCAAAGATTTTCAAATCTACTACATTCACCAGTGTCGGAGCAAGACGTCGGGTGGTTTCATTACGATTGGCAGATACGACTACGCCATCCAAAGCAACCGCGTCTTCTTCTATCTCGAAATCTTCTTCCAATGTACGCCCTTTCTTCAGCGTCACATTCCGTCTGACGGTTTTATATCCCACCGAACTAACCTCCAGCACAAAATCACCTTCGGGAAGATTCTTCAAGAAATAATGTCCGGTAGCATCGGTCACTGTTCCGATGGTCGTACCTTTCAAGGCGACTGTAATATAGGGTAAATGCTCTTTTGTATTTTTATCAAGAATATGGCCAACAATGTTGGCATCTGACTTACGTAATTCGGGATGATCAGGATATTCATGGGCTTGTCCTTCGAGGGCAGGCAACAATGTGCAGCACAAGCAGACAAGCGAAAAGATGTAATTCTTCATTTTTCGTTTGTTATTCGTTTTCGATAAGTATTTACATGGATAGACAGATAATGCCCTACCTCATGCAAGGTACGGTATCATCATTTAAAGAATAGAGAAACGAATAACCGGGGGTGCCCTAAGTCCCACTACCCCATGATACGGACAATGATAGTGAGTGTGTTGCGAACGTCCGGGCAACAAGCATAATAAAAAAGGAATGAAAAGGGAAAGAGCAAAAACAACAGCCGCACCGTCTGCCGTTAAGTGAGACAGACAATGAATCAGCTGTAGTTCGACTGTAGAATGTTCATGTGCCGCCCCTTTCTTAAACGGGTGTGAATGGACGATTGTCACGCCATTGACCACATGCACGTGGGCAAAGAATGTAAAGCTTACCAGATACGATACAAACAGTATCGGCAAGAAGTAGCGTGTAATATTCAATAACAATCGTTTCACCTCATTTTTTTCTTTGAGACGACAAAGATACGAACTATTTATTTAACAATCAATTATTATATGAAATTCTGTTAATATACAGCCGAGGCTATTACTTGAATAAACAAAATTAAGAATACCATGGCAATCGGATAAACAGTTGCGTAAGCTACGCTCGGAATATTGCTATCCACCATCGAGTCAGCGGCAGCGAGTCCCGGAGTACTTGTCATCCCTCCCGTAATAGTTCCCAGCAAATCGAGCAGACTGATTTTAAATACGAAATGTCCGACAATGGCTGCAACAAGCATTGGCACCAATGTGATGGCGGCTCCTACTCCGAACATCAATAATCCGCTTTCCTGGAAGGTAGCTACCAGATTCTTACCGGCAGAAGTTCCCACTTCGGCAAGGAAAAGAAGCAGACCTAACTGGCGCAACAACTGATTGGCAGGTCCGGACATAGACCAGATAATGGGTCCTGTCTTACCTATCGCACTCAACACAAGAGCTACCATCAAAACTCCCCCGGTCAGTCCCGGTGAGAATGACAGGCTATCAGAGAAAGAGATATTTATTTTGCCGAATAACACGCCCAATACAATACCCATTGCAATGGGGAAAAAGTCCGTATCAGATAGTTTCTTCGCATTATTTCCCAACAGGCGGGCTACTCCTTTAAGTCCCTCTTTCTCACCGACTACCATCAGTTTATCACCAAACTTCAAGGCTAGATCGGGAGACGGAGATAAATCAATACCGCTTCGACGAACACGAGTCACTGTACAACCAAAGTTTTTCTGTAAGTTCAAATCACCCAGCTGTTTGTTTATCATGTCTTTTTTAGTCAACAACAAAGATTCTATTTCCTGTGTTTTATCCAAAGGCAGTTCACCTTCTTCTCTATTGCCTACCAACACAGCCAGTTGATCCAGTGACTCTTCGCTGCCTACGGCTTGTATGTAGTCTCCTTCATGCAACACCGTATGGGCGGTAGGAATGGATATTTCATCATTGTGTTTCAGACGTGAAATGACAGCACCTGTCATACCACGCGCATTAATTTGCACCAAGCTGCGATCGAACACATTCGCATTAGTGACGCGATAAATACAAGTAGTCAATTCCGGGAATTGTCCGCGACGTTCTATCTCCAGGCGACGGGCTTCTTTATCTAAATCCACCCGCATGATTTTAGGCAACAGCTTGACAAACAGAATCACGCCGATCACTCCAAACGGATATGCGATACCGTAAGCAATGGATGCCAGAGGAGAATTGGTACTGTCGATGGCAACAGCCAAACCCGGCGTACTAGTCAGCGCTCCGGCAATCAGACCGACAACACTCGGTGTATCGATATCAAATGCATATTTCAGTCCGACTGCGGTAAGACAGGCGGAACAAATAATAAGCATAGTGATGAGAATAAGCGTCTTTCCTTTGCTACGGAAAGAATCGAAGAATCCGGGCCCTGCCTGAATACCGATGGTAAAAATGAAGAGCACCAAGCCGAAGTTTCCTAATTCTTTAGGAATGATAACACCAAAATGCCCGAAAAGAAGGGCAATGAAAATAACTGCCGACACATCGAGAGATAACCCCTTAATTTTAATTCTTCCCAGCATAAATCCCAATGCGACAATCAGGAAAAGGGAAAAATAAGAGGAATGCAATAAGTCAGTAAACATAAAAAATAAAGGTTAGTTAGTTTAAGGGCGCGAAGGTACGGATTTTATTTAATCCTCACAACATTCCTTGCAGCAAGTAGTTTTTTCGTCTTCAAACTCCAAAGTGGCATGATGAATACCTGCCTCTTCAAGTGCTTCCTTTATATGCTGTTTCACTTCTTCCAACTGTGTGATATTGTCAATAACAATATGGGCAGTCAAAGCGGTTTCCGTTGTGCTTAACGCCCAGATATGCAGGTGATGGCAATTCTCCACGCCGGGTTGTTCCATGATAAGTTGCTGTATCTTTTGAGCGTCTATCCCCACCGGTACTCCATCCAACGACAACCGAAGGCTATCGTGAAGCAATCCCCAAGTAGAGACAATAATGACAACAGCAATGCCAAGCCCGATAATCGGGTCAATAATGCTCCATCCTGTATAGGTGATAATAATACCGGAAGCAACTACGCCCACAGAAACCAATGCATCTGCTGCCATATGCAGGTAAGCTCCTTTCACATTCAGATCCTTATCTTTATCTTTCATAAAGAGCCAGGCAGTCAGCGCGTTGATGACCACTCCCACCCCGGCTGTCCATGCGATGGCAGAACCATCTACGGAAACCGGATGGAACAATTTATCTATACTCTCGGCAATGATAATGCCCACGGCAACCAATAATATAACTGCATTTAATAAAGAGACAAGAATCGTACTCTTCTTATATCCATACGTGTAACGGCTATTGGGATGAACTTTCTGCAACCGGAAAGCCAACATAGCAAGCACCAGACTGGCTACATCACCCAAGTTATGCCCAGCATCAGAAAGCAATCCCAGAGAATTATAATAAAACCCTACTCCGAATTCTACGATAACAAAAGCAATATTCAGAGTGATGCCTATAATGAAGGCCTTATTGAGCGATATCAACTGATGATTATGTTCGTGGTGATGATGAGGTTCCATATTATATATTGTTATTATATCTATAATCTAAAAAACATCTCATCGGGAGATTGGTTCATCCCCATTCCACTTTCGGCAATAGTAACGGCTCCCCTCCAGAAAAAACAAGCCACCGAAATGAATGAATCATCCCGATGGCTTATCCCCTTTAAACACCTTTAAACAAAATGAAAATATGCCTCATATACTAACTAAACTAACTAACCCTCGAGGCATATTTTAAAGAGGCTGTCGCATCAACCTCTTTTTATTATAGACAGCTTTCGCTCTCTAATCTTATTTACGAGCTTCGGCAATATAACCGAGAGCTTCTTCACATTTTGCAGTTACATAAGCCCAGTCTTCTGCTGCCACTTTATCTTTCGGGAACAACTTAGAGCCCATACCTACGCAGAATACACCAGCTTTAATCCATGCAGTCAGGTTTTCTTTAGTAGGTTCTACCCCACCTGTTACCATCAGCTTAGACCATGGCATCGGAGCCATCAAGCCTTTCACGAAGTTAGTTTCGTAAACATCACCCGGGAATACTTTGCAAAGATCGCAACCTACTTCCTGCGCAAAACCTACTTCTGACACAGAACCGCATCCCGGAGTATAAGCTACCGAACGACGATTACATACCTTAGCAATTTCAGGATTGAACAACGGACCTACTACGAAGTTAGCACCCAGCTGCAAGTACATAGCAGCAGTAGCCGGATCAACGATAGAACCGATACCGATTGCCATTTCAGGACATTCTTTTGCTGCGAACTTAACGATTTCAGCAAATACTTCCTGTGCGAAGTCACCACGGTTTGTGAATTCAAAAGCACGAACACCACCGTCATAACAAGCCTTTACTACTTTCTTTGCAACTTCTGCATCTTTGTGATAGAATACAGGAACCATTCCTGTAGAGCCGATCTTATTCAATACGGCTATTTTATCGAATTTTGCCATCTTAATTTCTTATTTTAAATGAATTGGTTTTTCAAACTCTCAACTCTCCATTCTCAACTCTCAACTTATTTACCTCTGTACGCGACCGCTTGCGTCACCACCAGCCAATGCTTCTACTTCTTCTATAGAAACAAGGTTGAAGTCACCATTGATAGTATGTTTCAATGCAGATGCAGCAACAGCGAATTCAAGAGCAGCACCCTGATTAGGTTTAGTCATCAAACCATGGATGATACCGCCGGAGAAAGAGTCACCACCACCTACACGGTCGATAATCGGATCGATATCATAACGTTTTGAAGTATAGAATTCTTCTCCGTTGTAGATCATAGCTTTCCAACCGTTGTGAGTAGCAGAGAAAGATTCGCGCAAAGTAGAAACTACATATTTGAATCCGAATTCTTTCATCATTTGCTGGAAGATACCCTTGTAGCCTTCAGCATCTGTGTGGCCAGCCTCAACGTCAGCATCCGGTTTGAAGCCCAAGCAAAGTTCTGCATCTTCTTCGTTACCGATACATACGTCTACAAACTGCATCAACGGTTTCATGATAGACTGTGCTTTTTCTTTCGTCCACAGTTTCTTACGGAAGTTCAAGTCAACAGAAACAGTTACGCCGTGACGTTTTGCAGCTTCACAAGCCAGACGAGTCAACTCGGCAGCCTTGTCAGAAATAGCCGGAGTGATACCAGACCAGTGGAACCAGTCAGCACCTTCCATGATAGCATCAAAGTCGAAATCAGTAGCGTCAGCTTCAGCAATTGCAGAATGAGCACGGTCATAAATAACTTTGCTAGGACGCATAGAAGCACCTGTTTCCAAGTAGTAGATACCTACACGGTCGCCACCACGGGCAATAAAGTCTGTCTTTACGCCATATTTACGCAATGCGTTAACAGCAGACTGTCCAATTTCGTGTTTCGGTAATTTAGTTACGAAATAGGCGTCATGTCCGTAGTTGGCACAGCTCACTGCAACGTTAGCTTCTCCACCACCATATACTACATCAAAAGAGTCAGATTGAACAAAACGAGTATTACCCGGAGTTGATAATCTAAGCATGATTTCGCCTAATGTAACGACTTTCTTTCCCATAATCTTATGTTTTAAATTCTAAGTTATTAATATTATGAACTTTCAATTTATCATTTCATCCCTATTTTAGGGGTTAACACGCTGATAATATGCCTATTAATCCATAAAAAGACTAACACCACATACCTTTCGTGTGCGGGCACAAAGATACAACAATTTTCGTAATTACAAAAATTGTTATATATTTGTATCGAAAATATTAAGATTATTATTGTGTGCGAGCACAAAAACCTATATAAATAAAGGTTATCGTATGAATAAATTGCCCGAAAGGATCAGAATCAAAGACATCGCCCGTCTGGCAGATGTATCAGTGGGAACAGTAGACCGCGTTATTCATGGACGTAGCGGAGTGTCGGAAGCCAGCAAGAAACGCGTAGAAGAAATTCTGAAGCAGCTTGACTACCAGCCCAACATGTACGCCAGCGCTTTGGCTTCTAATAAGAAGTATACGTTTATCTGTCTGCTGCCGGAGCATCTGGAAGGCGAATACTGGACAGCGGTAGAAACCGGTATCCACGAAGCTATTGCCACCTATTCGGATTTCAATACTTCGGTGAAAATCAACTATTACGATCCGTACGACTACCATTCATTCGAGAATGCCAGCGAAGCCATTCTGGCTTTACAGCCGGACGGAGTGATGGTAGCTCCTACCGCTCCGCAGTATACGAAAGGTTTCACCGATCAGTTGCAGGCATTGGATATACCTTATATATATATAGACTCCAATATCAAAGACGTTCCTCCCCTCGCCTTCTTCGGTCAGAACTCACGCCAAAGCGGATACTTCGCTGCCAGAATGATGATGTTACTGGCACGGGATGAAAAGGAAATCGTTATTTTCCGCAAGATACATGAAGGAATTGTGGGCTCTAACCAGCAAGAGAACAGAGAAATCGGTTTCAGGCAGTACATGAAAGAACATCATCCGTCTTGTACTATACTGGAGCTCGACTTGCATGCCGAACGCAACGACGAAGACAATGAGATGCTGGATGAATTCTTCCGTACCTATCCGACAGTGAAGAACGGAATCACATTCAACTCTAAAGCCTATATCGTCGGCGAATACCTGCAAAGTCGCGGAAAGAAAGATTTCAATCTGATAGGCTATGACCTTCTGGAACGGAATGTCACCTGCCTGAAAGAAGGAAGCATCTCTTTCCTCATTGCCCAGCAACCGGAACTGCAAGGCGCCAATGGCATCAAAGCTCTTTGCGATCACCTTATTTTCAAGAAAGAAGTGACCTGCATCAACTATATGCCCATCGACTTGTTAACGGTAGAAACAATAGACTATTACCATAGCAAATAACAACAAAGTACAACTTTACAAGTACATTACATGGAAACAAAGTATTTAAGAATTAATCCTGCCGACAACGTTGCCGTTGCCATTGTTAACCTCCCGGCAGGAGAGCATCTTTCTGTAGATGACATTGAAATTACATTGAACGAAGACATTCCCGCCGGACATAAATTCGCATTGAAGAATTTTGCTGAAGGCGAAAATGTAATCAAGTACGGTTATCCTATCGGACATGCACGAATGGCAAAGAAACAGGGTGACTGGATGAACGAAACGAACATCAAAACCAACCTCGCCGGATTGTTGGATTACACTTACAACCCGATTCAGGTTTCTTTGGATATTCCTCATAAAGATCTTACATTCAAAGGTTATCGTCGCAAAAACGGTGATGTAGGGGTAAGAAACGAAATATGGATTATCCCGACGGTAGGTTGCGTAAACGGTATCATCGGTCAACTGGCTGAAGGACTGCGTCACGAAACCGAAGGCAAGGGAGTGGATGCCATTGTCGCTTTCCCACACAACTACGGTTGCTCACAACTTGGTGACGACCACGAAAATACGAAAAAGATTCTTCGTGACATGGTGCTTCACCCCAATGCGGGCGCCGTATTGGTAGTAGGCTTAGGATGCGAAAATAACCAGCCGGACGTGTTCCGTGAGTTTCTGGGCGAGTTTGATGAAGACCGCGTGAAGTTCATGGTTACTCAAAAGGTAGGTGACGAATATGAAGAAGGAATGGAAATCCTGCGCGATTTATATGCAAAGGCTTCTAAAGATGAACGTACCGATGTTCCTCTGTCCGAACTGCGTGTGGGATTGAAATGCGGTGGCTCCGATGGTTTCTCCGGCATTACGGCAAACCCGCTACTGGGTATGTTCTCCGATTTCCTGATTGCACAGGGAGGCACAAGTGTATTGACAGAAGTTCCGGAAATGTTCGGCGCAGAAACCATCCTGATGAACCGTTGCAAAAACGAGGAACTGTTTGAACAGACCGTCCATCTGATTAATGACTTCAAAGAATACTTCCTGTCACACGGAGAGCCTGTCGGCGAAAATCCTTCTCCGGGAAACAAAGCCGGCGGTATCTCTACTCTGGAAGAAAAAGCATTGGGATGTACCCAAAAGTGCGGAAAGAGCTATGTATCCGGCGTGATGCCTTACGGTGAACGTTTACAGAAAAAAGGTCTTAATCTGCTTTCTGCTCCGGGCAATGACCTGGTTGCAGCCACCACCCTTGCTGCAAGCGGATGCCACATGGTACTTTTCACCACCGGACGTGGTACTCCTTTCGGTACTTTTGTTCCAACCATGAAGATTTCCACCAACTCGACGCTGGCTAAAAACAAACCAGGATGGATTGACTTCAACGCTGGTGTGATTGTAGAAAATGAACCGATGGAAAAGACTTGCGAACGTTTCATTGATTATATCATCAAAGTGGCAAGCGGTGAATTCGTAAACAACGAAAAGAAAGGCTATCGCGAAATTGCTATCTTTAAAACAGGTGTAACCTTGTAAATTGTTCTTTTTTTGATACAGTAACTTATACGAAGTTAAAAGGCACATCATTAACACCATAGAATTGCTATCCCCTACTCAACAAGAAGTTGAACGGGACAGCAATTCTTTTTTGTATAATACCATATCAAAGCCTCATCATACCATTGAACTCTTTATTATCAAAATATTCAAGCAAAAAGTTTGTTCATCTGAAATCTTTTATTTTACTTTGCATCACAAAGCACTTTTTATATGAATAAAGATAAAGCATTAGAATCGGTAAATGAGATAAAAGAGTTGATGGAAAAGTCCTCAAAGTTTATCTCTCTAAGTGGTCTCGCTGCAATCATGGCGGGCATTTATGCATTAGTTGGCGCATATATCGCCACACAAGTTATTACACCGGACACTCATTTAATTGTTGCCCTTGAATTGATGGCTATAATAGCCTCGCTCGTATTGGTAGCTGCTGCGGTCACTGCTTGCATCCTGTCCTATTACAAATCCAAGAAGACAGGGCAAAAATTTTTCAGCCGCCTCACTTACCGGGCATTGTGGAATTTCTCTCTTCCGATGCTGACCGGAGGTGTTTTATGTATTTCCATCCTTATGCACGAGTATTATGACATCCTGGCTTCGGTCATGCTTCTATTTTATGGGCTGGCACTGGTCAACGTTTCCAAGTTTACTTATTCCAGCATCATATGGTTAGGTTATGCTTTCATCTGTTTGGGCGTCGTAGACTGTTTTTGGGAAGGTCATTCATTATTGTTTTGGACCATCGGTTTCGGCGGTTTCCATATCCTCTATGGTATATTGTTCTATTTACACTACGAAAGAAAGAGATCATAAATGATAGAAGCATTCCAATATATTAATAAAGCATTCGAAAGCAAGGTCCGACTGGGCATCATGGCTATTCTGATGGTAAATGAGGAAGCTGATTTCAATTTTCTGAAAGAGCAGCTCTCTCTGACCGACGGCAATCTTGCCAGCCATACCCGTGCCCTAGAAGAACTGGGATATATCGTATGCAACAAAAGTTTTGTCGGACGAAAACCACGGACTGTTTTTCAGGCAACCCCGCAAGGCAGAGAAGCTTTCAAATCGCATATTGAAGCCTTAGAGAAATTTCTAAAATCAAAATAAATAATTCATCAAAACACTACTGGCTTATGGACGCTTTCAATGAAAATTTAAATGAGCAACAGGCGCAGCAACCTATGGGATGCCTCCACCGTTTCTCCAAAACAATCAAGGTTGTCATCATCGGATTATTAATCCTTCTCCTGATGATCCCCATGTTTATGATTGAGAATCTTATTTCCGAACGGGGACGAACCCAGGAAGAAGCTATCGACGAGGTAAGCGAAAAATGGAGTCTTGCACAGACCATCACTGGCCCTTACCTGAATCTCCAGTATCCGGTTGTCACTGAAAACAACGGTGAGAAGAAGGTTTCCATCAAAGACCTGATACTTTTTCCTGACGAGCTTATGGTCAATGGACAACTGAAGACTGAAATCCTGAAAAGAAGTATCTATGAGGTCAATGTATATCAATCGGAACTGACATTGAAAGGTTCATTCAGTTCGGAAGAATTGAAAAAGAGCAGAATAGACATGGACCAGTTGCAGTTTGACAGGGCAGCTATTTGCTTGAACCTGACCGATATGCGGGGTATCAGCGAACAAATCAGCATCACCTTGGGAGATTCTGTTTATATATTCGAACCGGGTATGGACAACAGAGGAATAGCTAACACCGGAGTTCATGCGATCGCTAATTTGTCGGAGTTGAAGCAGAACAAAAAACTGCCATACGAAATAAAAATCAAACTGAAAGGTTCACAGTCACTCAACTTTATTCCATTGGGTAAAACAACCCGTGTAGATCTGAAAGCCAACTGGAATACACCGAGCTTTACCGGAAACTATCTGCCTAACAACCGGAATATTACGGAGAAGGAATTTTCCGCACAATGGCAAGTTTTAAACTTGAACCGGAATTACTCACAAGTGATGGTTGACTTCAACACCTCAAATATCAAGGATATTGAGAGTTCCAGTTTCGGTGTGAACTTCAAAATTCCGGTGGAACAGTACCAACAGTCTATGCGTTCCGCAAAGTATGCCATTCTGATTATCCTACTGACTTTCGGAGTTATCTTCTTCACTGAAATCATGAACAAGACCCGCATTCATGCCTTGCAGTATTTATTGGTAGGACTGGCTCTCTGTCTATTCTACAGCCTGCTCCTCTCCTTCTCCGAACACGTCGGTTTCAACCCGGCCTATTTGTTATCTTCTGCACTGACTATTATACTGGTAGGCGGATATATGTTCGGAATCACCAAGAAAAAGAAACCGTCATTAATCATGTCCGGTTTGTTGGCTATACTCTATATTTATATCTTTGTGCTTATCCAACTGGAGACTTTCGCATTATTGGCAGGCAGCTTAGGACTGTTTATCATTCTGGCAATAGTGATGTATTTTTCAAAGAAAATAGACTGGTTTAATGAATAAGATTCTATTTCTCAAGCTGTCAATTAGAAAACTATGGATATAATATATATTAAAGGAGATGCTACATCTCCTATCTCACCGGGTAATAAAATCATCACTCACATCTGCAATGATATTGGAGGATGGGGAAAAGGATTCGTATTGGCACTTTCCAAAAAATGGAAAGTTACCGAAGAAGCTTACCGCCAATGGTATAAATCCCAAGAAGAATTCTCCTTAGGAGATGTACAGTTCGTCCACGTGGCAGATGATATATATGTCGCCAATATGATAGGACAGCAGGGTATCTACAAAAATACAAATGGATTACCTCCTATCCGCTATGAAGCAGTCCGACAATGTTTAAAAAAAGTAGCCTTGTTTGCAATGGAACAGAAGGCAAGTATACATATGCCACGAATTGGTTGTGGATTGGCTGGCGGGAAATGGGAGCTTATCGAACAAATTATCAAAGAAGAATTAATTGATAAAGAAATAGCTGTAACCGTATATGATTTATGAATAAATCCAGAGTTACTCAATAAACAAGAGGCTTTCTTCTGAAACACTTGACAAATGGCTTTTTATTTTGTATCTTTGAGGAAACAAAAGCAATAAGAGGAATGAAAAATATAAGAAAAATAGAGACATAAAAAGCCTTTAAACTGATACATTTCAGTATTAGTACAGATATATCATAGGGCAATAATCTAACGATCATTGCCCTATTTTGTTTATATTTTTACTTAATTCATTCTATCGAATCTCTAAAAACGATCAAAATAGTTTTTAATAAAATCTGATACCATTTATAATAAACTATCAAAAAGTTTATTATAAACAGAAAGTACGTTTATTAAGAGCGTAGTCCTTAATTGTAAAAATTGAGAAACACGTTTGCATACAATAGCAGGTCATTAATAAGTCTATTTATTCACACAGTAATAGAAATGGACATAATCATTATTTCATCCAAACGATTGGATACCCCAACTCTCTTTTGATTGCTTCCATTTCTGCACTGTGCCACATTTCATGTTTAAAGCTCCACGACAATGCTTCATATTTAGTTTCCGCAACAGGATGTTTAAACGGGAGAGGCTGCAAGCACTCTGCCAAAACATCATCATTCAGAGTTTCCAGATTCTCGATACAGATTTGATGAACAATTTCCGTTTGTTCTCTCAATTCAGCAACTGGAATCAAGTCCTTTTCTATGGAACGATGCAATGTTCCCATACCATTGAATATTCTATTATATTTTTGGATAGGCACTAATCGCCCCACCTTTTCGTTCACTCCGGTAACAGCTGTCAGTTTATGAAAATTCTGTGAAACAAGCAGATGTCCCACTTGCCAAATAAAGTTAGAATCTGTTCCTTCAGGAATAACATACCACAAATCTTCCGGCAATTCAGACATCAAACGATTCACAAATGTGCGAGCTTCTATAATCTGCTCCTTTAAAAAGTCAATTTTACTCATAACTATATGTTTTTTAATTATACATATAGTTAGTGGAAAAGCAAATGAGCTTTGTGACAACTTACTGCAAGAATTTCTCCCAATAATTTTTCCTCGGTAGTTCTTTTTCAAACTTCCTATATAAATCGGCAAGCCTCATCATTCGTTGCACCATTGTATATTCTTTATCCATATCAATAGAATATACCGGTTTGCAAATGCGACATTTACAAGCACCATCGGGATTATATAACGGGCAAGTATCATTCATAAAAGCTGTGATTTTCTGAATGGAACGATTATAGATTTGCCGCACATTACTTTCTTTCAGTTCCATGATTTCGCCAATCTGTCGATAAGGCAACCCGATATTTTCTCTAAAGATAAAAATCAGACGAGCATCATTATTCAGACAATGATTTAAAGCGGTGATACACCAATCGCACCTTTCTTTTATCCATTCCCGCTTCGCTTCTTCCCCACCGGAATATTCAATTTCCGGCAACGAACGGAAATATTCGATTTCCGACATTTTCACATGCTTTTCACATGCTGCATATCTACCAATAGTGCGACGAGCGATAGTGTATATCCATGTAGAAATCTCCGAATCGCCTTTAAAGCTACTGATACTTTTGCAAAGTTCATACCAGACTTCCTGTGCTGCTTCGCGGGCGATTTCTTTATTCTGAATCATCCGGTGAGCAATCATGGAAATCATATTTCCATATTCTTTCACCAAACGATTGATATCTATTTCCATCGTTACACACTAAAATGTTTTCTTCAAATATATCATATCCACCAACTGCACACCATCCTCATACATCGGATGATCGTAGTTGTCAGTAAAGAAATTCTTTATCCGGTGAGAAATCGCAAAACCACAATGTTCATAGAATGATCTGGAAGAAGGTACATCTCCTGTGCCCACCAACATTTCAGAGCACTTCCCCTGATAATATTCAAATAAAAACTCTATTAAACGTTTTCCGTACCCCTGTCGTTGAAAGAAAGGAACAGTAGCAATATTCTTGATTTCATAAACTCCTTCCCCCTCACGTGTCACCACACAAAGAGCTTTCAGCCCGTCATCATAAAGAACAAACATATCACCGCGTTCCAGATATCGGTCAATCATACTTTCTTGTTCATCAGCCAAGAGTAATAAATCAAGGAATTCTTTTTTATCTGAAGTTACTAGTTTTATCTCCATATTTTTAGATATTGAACGGTGTGGAAGTCATTGACCTGTACCGTTATATTTGTTTATCAACAACCTATAAAATAGTTTATTGCAAAGATATAAACTTTCGCCGAATAAACAGCTTTCCGGAAATATTACCGACACAACGGTAAAATGGATTCCGCCTGGACACTACAACTGTTTCACAAACTCGTTCGACAACCCCGTACATTCGGCTATCACATCAAGAGCAACACCTTTCAGTTTGAGTTTGCGAGCTATCTCCACTGTTTGTTTTTGTTGTTCAAGAGTATTGAAGACCAAGGTAATCACCTGACCGATGGCTTCGATAAACCGTTTTCGTTCCGGACGTTTTGAGAAGTCTACGCCCCAAAAAGTGGAACGTTTACGGTGAAGAATCAGGTAATAGATACCTGCATTTATCAATGCCGAAATGATATCGATGTGAAGCCCTGTATCCTTAAACAGATCATTGTAGCGGGTAAATACATCAGCATAGAATAATTCCCGGTTGGCTGCCAGCCGACGAGTAGTAGGATTATCTTCGGACAATTCCCAAAAAAGCAGTTTTTGCATCTCACTATCGTTATAGAGGGCATTGGCAAGATTGGTAAAGACTTCGGTCATTACCTTTTCATTAATTGTCGCCATCGGATGTTTGGGGGTGAACAGATCAGAAATCCAATAGTCTACCGAAGCGGCATAAAGCGAAAGTATCTTCTCCACAGAAGTGTAGTTACGTTTCAACACGTCTACACGAATGCCTGCTTTCTCCCCAATATCCACCATCGTGATACGGGACAATCCTTTTTCTTTTGACAGTTCCGACACAGCTCGGAGGGTAGCCTCCTTTAATTCGTTGCGAGTACGGCGTATTCTTTGCGTCTTATCCTCTTTCACTTCAAACGGTTATCTTCGATTGGTAGCAAAGGTAATAATTTACCCGAAATTATTAGTAAGCAAGTTCGAATAAAATAAAAATAAATAAATATTTAGAGAAATAATTTTCTTATAAATATTATCATTACATTTGCGTATTACTCGTTACAAAAACAGTATAATTAGTATACTGCTAAATATAAAATGATTATATGTGATCTATATGAAAATATAATCTTTAAATAAATGATAACTATTTTATAAGATACAAACATGAAAGCATATCAGGCAAAAGAAAGAATAAATATACCCCATCTGCTGATACACGCCTGTCAGAATAAAGGCAAACAAAGCCAGTATACATTACTGCCCAAATCAATTGTTGGAAAACTGCTAAATACCAAAAAGAAAAGATCGTTTGACGATATTTTAGAAGAAAGTTTTAATGGTATAATTAAGAAAAATAATAGCAAACAAAATAACATCGATCACAAACGGGTAAATTATTCTAAAAGGAATTACCCGCCAAACATTTGTTACAATCAAAAATAAAAATATAATGAAAATAATACTAGAAAAAGAATATTCGTTCGCAAATGCATTCTTTTGGGATGTAATATTACATCATCATATACAAGCAGTAGATGAAGAAAAGGAAGCAAACTTTGATGAGATATGGAATGAAGAACTAGCCCCAGCATCTTTAGATAGAAAAGAATGTGTAGAATATTGGAAAAAATTATCTCAATCCGAATTAGAGACATCTGATAATGAAGGGGAGATAGAAAATCCGAATACTCTATTACTTCCTGTGAATAAGGATATAACACTAAAAATAGAATTTCATCCATGCTACACATACTATTTTCTAAATAATATCCTAATTGGAGAAATTTGTGGACATTTTCACCTAAAATACATCACATATCCAGAGTTGCTACAGATTGCCAAACAAAAATATGGAGATATACTATTCCATTTATTGTTACCTTTGTCCGCCATCAGAGAACAAGAAAAAGAAGCAGCCTTCGACGAAATAACTCAAAGATTGAAACAGATCCCGATATTTCAGGAACAGCCAGATTATATTAGCAAATGTCTCTTAAGCGGATTATTAATACCTAACTCCGATATACAAGAGATTCCTGAAATAGGGACTATCTGTACAAGCAACCATTCCTATAGAAATGCATTGGTGTATGATGATGATGTAAAGTTGGAAATAAAAGATTTGAATGCCCTTTTATCAAAACTATAGATGCAAACAAAATAATTCATGTTATGTCATTCCTTTTAAAGTCATTCGCAACAAACTAAAAAATAGAAGCAATGGGATCTTTCAAAAAGCTGGTAAATATTTTATTAGGAACAAAAAAAGAATATGCAGTAAAAGATTTGGGAATCTTTCACTCTAAGGTTTGTGATTGGTGGCAGAATGAGCACTACGCCTGGTGGAGCACAGTGCAGTTGCCATCATATTCGGAGGAAACTGTGATTTGGTTAGAAGGAAATGCTTCAGCTCCTTTGTCACAACAGTTATTGGATTTACAGGCATTGTTGGAGAATTGGAAATCAGTGATTGCCCGAGTGGAAAGTTTATTACCTAATGAAAGCCGATTGGCACATAAAGAAGAAACATATACTTCGTGGCAGAATAGATTTTATCCGGAAGAAATAAAATCATCCGTCAAGTACAACGATAGCTGGGAAATCACATTTACCACAGATGATTTAGATTATTGTTTCAGCTTTATTTGGAAAAATAACACTGTGCGGGATTTAACCCTATATTGACTAGATGATAACAACCTGCAAACTGTCCAAAATCAGTTAGTGACTTAACACTAGCAATAATAATTAAATAATAGAAAGTTATGAAAATAATTAATGAAGAAAAGCTGAAACCAGTTATAACTTTAAAGCAAGTTATGATTGAAAATAAACCAATAACTAATGTTATATACGATGATGATGGTGATTGGCTATGTTTTCATGCATATACAATTAAAGAAGATGATGCTTATGTTGTTTCAATAGAACAAATTATCGAACATGATAAAACTCTACTTTCTTTGCCTGATTTGAGAGAAGGAGAAAAAGTCAGACGTTCCAATATCAATGAATTGTGGGAAAAGTATTAGGTTCTGCATTGCAAACATTCATAATGTATTGCTAACAAACAGCACACCTCCAAAAGCATACGCTGCCGAACATTATCACCCGCAAAATAAGACAGAAAATGAACACTGAATACAAAGGCTTAAAAATAGCGGAAGATGCAAAATTTGAGAATATGGATTTTGTGGATTATGATTTCACAAAGTCGGATATCACCGAAGTCGTTTTTAAAAACGTGAACTTCCGTAATTGCATTTTCAATAAGACTATTTGCGGACATACCAGATTTTGGTGCTGTTTCTTTGAAAACTGCACATTTACAAGAGTTGATTTGTCTGCTACCTACCTCGGAGCTTGGGGCGGTGGGCAGAATAATTGCACTTTTGTCAAATGTAAATTAGGTAAAATCACAAACGCTTCATATATAACAAATACCGTATTTGAGAACTGCAAGATAAAAAGTTACATAATATATTGTTTTTATATGGAAAATGTTCGCTTTGTAGGTTTGATAGATGATTTTATGATACAGAGAATGAGAAAAGAGGAAATTACACAGTATCAAACTTCAGATAAAGCAGAACAAGTTATCTTCCGGATTAAGAAACATACAAAAATGGAGAATATCCTTAATGCTTCTAAAGTAATCATGAAGAATATCGATTTTTCATTGGCAACGATGCAATTCATCAATTTCAAAGAATGTGAATTAGAGCATATCATCCCACCTATAGATGATAAACATCTATTAATCGGTAAGAATTTGGATAAAATTACCGCAAGAGTATCAGAAGAGATTGAAAAAGACTGGTATAATGCAGATAATAAAAGTTGGGCTTTGAATTGCATAAAAAACGTACTAGAAGAAGCACCGATAACGATTGTTTGCTGGCATGAATTCAAACATTTTGAGAATGAGGAGTTTGCTGATAGGTTAATGGAGCTATTTATAAAAGCAAAAAGGGAATTGGACGATAGCAAACAGCTAACAACATAATGCTGCACACTACCGGATATTATTAACCAAGTAAACAAAAAATATGGAACTAAAAAAATGTCTCTTATATAAAGCAATCCTTGCCCCAACTGACCAACCGTCTTTGGGTTGGATTGGAGGATGTCCACCTGCTTATTGTGGTGAAGAGGATACTTCTTTTACAGGTTACCTCTTTTATATGACTTTAATATTACCTAATAAGCAAAGACAAATATCTATTTTTCTACCTGAAGATTGGGAAATCTATCTATGCAAGAATAGGTACCCCGATTGTGCAATCAAGGTTATTGAACATGATATTTCTTCGGAAGGTACAAAAACAGAGCTACAACATCCGGCAATTATAAAACATGATATTATCCTTTATAAAGAATGTTGTGATACTGAAACGGGAAATGAGCCTTTCCTGGTAAAGCTGGGTGGTATCCCCCGCTTAGTCCAAAATAAAAAATTCTATTATGATCAGCTAGAAAAAGATAGATATTCTTTTTATATGCAAATAGATGAAGACGGCTATCCTCTTGATGGACTACTGAAAGGTAATTATCCTTTCTGTTATAGCGCATTATATTTGTATGCCAAACAGGATAATAACATTGTGGAAAATATCATTGCCGGTTATTGGCAATCGACATAACAGAAAAAAGATTAATGACACATGGCATAATAATAGTAAACAAACAGCAGAATAGGTAAGAAAGAAATACCGCCGGACACTATAATAAAATAAATAAAAGAATTATGGCAAGATATGAATTAGGAGCAATCTATAAAATTGATGGCAAAAATAAGGGAACTTATTATGCAAGACTTCTAACAAAAGATTGTTATGGAGTTTTTGCCCCATTGAAAGGTGAATTAAACGAAGAAACATTCTCTCAAACTCCTTATCATCTCTATCTTATTTGCAATTCTTTTCCTGTGAAACGAGGCATATGGGAAAAAGTAATCCCTTCTCCTGATAAAACAGACATTAAACGCTGGCAACGTCCTGACTTGGCACATTTTGCTAATTTTAATAGGATTTTTTTTCTTAATCAATGCATTATCTCTCAAGATGGGCTGATACATGAATGCAATAAGAAGAATTTCATAAATTTGGTCAAGGCTGGAATGATTTCACATATTTTCAATAGACATGAAAATATTCCAGCATTTTTAATGGAATATTATGAAGAATATCCTAAAAGCTATATTATAAACAAGAAAATGATTCACACAGGAACTCCTGAATATCAAAAGGAACAATTAGAAGTCTTAGATGAATTGGGTTTTGATACGAAAAACTTATTATAATGCACACCTCAATAGTCCAAAATGGTAATTAGTTACCCACTATTAAGCAACCAATAAAAAATAAAACATATGGAAAATTACTACACAGTACTTTATGAAGGATGGCAGATGCAATGTTGCGGTCAGCCATTCAGTATAAACGATATGGTTAGATGAGATGTTTTTACTTTCAATAAAACACTAACTGACGTCAACCAAACAATAGAATACATATACAATGCACATTATGAAACGAGTGATGGATTACATATTTTACAAGGAACAGTCCATCAAATAAATGCGATTTATACAAAATATAAGCCATCTGCAGCCAATCCTCAATTTCTAATTCCTGTTTCAAGCCTTCTTAGAAGTGTGGTTGATGCTAACGGATATGAAGAAGAAATTAATGGAATGACTTTTGACTCTTATATTGTAGTATTGAGAAACGTTAGCATTAAAAAAGTTACTAACCAAACAGTACGTGGTTTAAAGTAGCACACTGCTAAACATTGTTAGTTAAACAATAAAACTAAAATAACAAACATGGAAAAAGAACAAGATTTTTTTAGCAACCTGACACCAACAAGTGGCGGTTTAATCCTCGTCGCTTTGGGAGCTTTAGTTCTTATCGGGGCTATTCGCCGATGGGAATGGATATTTGACATGACGGGACAACGCAACGGAAGATTCAATTTTCTCCTGTGGCTATATGACGTATTCGGTGAAAAAGGATTGAGAGTCGGAATGATTATCAATGCTATCATCATCATGCTTGGTGGGATCGGGATAATGATATTTATGAAATCATGAAATACCGTGGGCAGGAGAAATCACATTTCGGAAATAAATAAAAGAGAAGAATATAGAACAAGACATTATTGATAATGAGTTGGCTATTCAACTTTGATCTCCTCCTCATGTTAAAGACCTCTTTCTACAGAAGTATTTTCTCCAAATCATCAGGTACATACGCCATTCCGGAAAACTCCCGGGATGCTTCTTCTGTATAAGACTTCTTGCGAGTTTCCAACGTCTTATCCTCCGTGTGATATAACAATAAATTCTTTACTCCCAATTGTTGTGCCAGCCTGCCTGCATCCTGTGCCGTACTATGATGTTTTTCATAAGGTTTAAAACGTTCACGGTCCGCATATAAACAGAATGCTTCACACAATAACCAGTCTACTCCTTCAGCATACGCACGGTTTTGCTCATTATATGGTTCATCTCCCAAACAAGCCAGAGACTTTCCATCAGGCAATAATGCCCGGAAGCCAAATTGTTTTTCTTTAGTGGAGGCAATATCGAAAAATTGTACATTCAAGTCTCCGAGCCGGAGAGTATCACCATGTTTGACGTCACAGAACTCAACATACTTATTGATAGCTCCTATAACCGAAACAGGAAGCGTCATGCGGCATATTTGATCCAACACCATCAATACTTTATCGTGTCCATACACACGAAACCTACCGGAATAGTGTCCATTGGATGCCCACTGCGCAATGATACGTATCATCCAGACAGCTCCCAGTATATGATCGGTATGAGCATGCGTCACAAACATATCATGTATACTGTCAATAGGCACATCCACTTTTTCCAACTGATTTAAAATTCCATTTCCCCCCCCCTGCATCAACCAACAGCACTGTCTCTTTCGTTTTAAGGATAAAACAAGTATTATAGCATTTGGTTACAGTAGCATTACCCGTTCCGAGCATAATCAGTTCAGTCTCTATCTCATTCATTTCTTTCGTTGTCATTAATGTTGCTGATTCATTTGTCTATGGTCCAAAATAGTACTCATATTCTCCAAGGCCCATCCCACCAGTCCTTCAATATGAGGAATCAATGTACCGCCTGTATCTGTCAGGCAATACTCCACACGGGGAGGTATTTCAGCATACACTTTCCGTTCAACTAATCCATCTGATTCCAAAGTACGCAATGTAACAGTCAACATTCTTTGAGAGACATCTTCTATCGTTTTATGGATATCACTAAAACGCATAGTTCCATTTGCGTTCAGCGTAATAAGCACCAGCATCGACCACTTATCTCCCAAGCGGCTAAGCACATCTCTTATCGGACAATTCCCCGTCGGATGAAAGTTTTTCATTCTTTAACGTTTTGTATTTTATTGAGCTTCAGCAATAGTTACCTCTATGTAACTTCCTTATTTTCAAGTACGTTATTGCATTTCTCAAATAAGAAAGATACATTTGCATCACAAAAGTAATAAACTTACTAATAATAACTATTGTTTCATTTAAATAATTATGATTATGGCAAAGAAAGTTGCAGTTTTAGCAGTGAATCCGGTAAATGGTTGTGGACTATTCCAATATTTGGAAGCATTTTTCGAGAATGGCATTTCATATAAAGTATTTGCCGTATCGGATACGAAGGAGATTAAAACAAATTCAGGAATCAGCCTGACAGTGGATGATGTGATTGCTAATTTGAAGGGACACGAAGATGAGTTTGACGCACTCGTTTTCTCTTGTGGCGATGCAGTGCCTGTATTTCAGCAGAATGCCGATAAGCCTTATAATGTAGATTTGATGCAAGTCATTAAAACGTTCGGGGATAAAGGGAAAATTATGATTGGACATTGTGCCGGTGCAATGATGTTTGACTTTACCGGTATAACCAAAGGGAAAAAAGTAGCAGTTCACCCATTAGCCAAGCCAGCTATTCAAAACGGAACAGCTACCGATGAGAAATCAGAGATAGATGGTAACTTCTTCACCGCTCAAGATGAAAATACCATTTGGACAATGTTACCACATATAATTGAAGCATTAAAATAATGCCTACAGTGTAGATACAAAACAATAAATATAAACATTATAACATAAATCTACACATCCCAAGATGGAAAGGTATGTTCCTTTAAAAGAAACGATGCGTTTCTCGGTGTGCAACAAGTCGTTTCTTTTAAAGGAACGACTTGTTGGTTTAAAAGGAAAAATGATAAACATACCACCCTAGTAATCAAACATTTACAGATCATCAAAACAACAACACAACTACACGCCCAACTTTAATAATTTTCAACAAACATACAACATCCATACACCCATAAAAAATATATCCTCTCTATCCTATTCTCTTTCCGTACTATAATAAAGAAAAACGGAACATTATGAAAAAACAAAAACAGTATTCTTCATTCTTAAAAAGTCCGTATATTAGCAGCTTGAAGATTTGAAAGAGATGAACAGCATACTCATTTTGAGTTTATCTAACTAAAGATGCCTAAAACAATATGACCAGAGAGAAAGAAAATTACAATGCATTTTTACTTCATTTTTTAGAAAGGTTGAATGGCTGTGAATCTATTGAAAACAAAATCACAGAATCACTGACAGATATTTGCGAATACTACGGTTTTAAAAGAGGATTCATTTACCAAACTGATGGATTTCGCTACTTTTATCTAAAGGAAACTGTCGGAAATAGCGACAACATCCTGCGACAACGTTTTGAAATCAGCGAAATGACCAATCAACATGCTGCGCGTATAAATGGAAAGAACAAACCTTTTTATGCTTGCAGAAACCAAAATACTTCATGGAATGATGTAGACATCGTGGATTTTTATAAAGTCGACTCATTACTAATCCGGCAAATTCAAGACTCCGAAGGGAAAATTATCGGATTTATCGGATTTGGAGACAGAGAACATGCAATATCCTTCACCGACGAAGAACTTCAAGTGATTCATCTCATTTTAGGCTCCCTCTCCAAGGAAATAGCAGTGCGGGAATATAAAGAAAGAGAAGTGCGGGCAAGCAAGACATTAAGCAGCATCATGAATAATATGGGAGTTGACATTTATGTGAACTCTTTTGATTCTCATGATATGCTATATGCCAATGAATCTATGGCCGCTCCTTACGGAGGCATCGAACATTTTGAAGGAAAAAAATGCTGGCAGGCTCTTTATAAAGATAAAACCGGAGAATGTGAGTTTTGCCCTAAAAAACATTTGATTGATGAAAACGGACAACCTACCAAAGTCTACTCCTGGGACTACCAACGCCCGTTTGACAAATGTTGGTTCCGGGTATTCAGTGCAGCATTTGCCTGGATTGACGGACAAATAGCACATGTTATAACCAGTGTCGATATCAACCATCAAAAAACGATTGAAGAAGAACTAAGAGTAGCCAAAGAAAAAGCAGAAAATCTGGACCGCTTAAAATCAGCCTTTCTCGCTAACATGAGTCACGAAATCCGCACTCCGCTAAATGCGATTGTTGGTTTTGCAAGTCTGTTGGTTGAATCGGACGACAAAAAAGAACGTCAGGATTATGTTGACATTATGCAGGAAAACACAGAACTTCTTTTGCAGTTGATTTCCGATATTCTCGATTTATCGAAAATAGAAGCCGGAACACTCGACTTCACCATGGATCACCTGGATATCAAGAGCTTCTGCGAAGATATAATGCGCAATTATGATATAAAAGAAGATAAACCCGTACCCGTTTTGCTGGCTCCGGATTTACCTGAATATTATATTTACACAGACAAAAAGCGTTTAATGCAGGTTATTACCAATTTCATAAATAATGCTCTCAAATTTACGAATGAAGGGCAGATTATGTTGGAATATCGCCATAAAGCAGAAAGTAACGAGATAGAATTCGCTGTCACAGACACAGGTATGGGGATTGCGCCCGATAAAGTAGATCAGGTGTTCGACCGATTTGTAAAACTCAACTCTTTTTCAAAAGGCACGGGCTTAGGTCTATCTATTTGCAGAAGTATCATCGAACATCTTGGCGGCACTATCGGTGCCGAATCCGAAATAGGAGTCGGCAGCCGTTTCTGGTTCACACATCCCTTGCGCTTAAATCAATAAGAAATAATAAAAAGAACCTGCCCTACTTATCAATAGTAGGAACAGGTTATACTTTTTTTCTATGGAGTGTCTCCCTCATCTATAGAAAGATCAATGAAATAATGCCTTCTTTCGACTTCCTTTTTGCCACTTCCTGTGAAAAACACTACTTTTGCATCGCTATTTTGATTTTAGAATAAAACAAATACCCAACGTTCATTTATGACTGAAGAAAAAATACATAAAGACCGTCCCGGAAACTGGTGGGCATTAAGCCCGTTACTCGTATTCCTTTGCCTCTATCTGGTAACTTCCATCCTCGTCAACGACTTTTATAAAGTACCTATCACAGTGGCTTTCCTCGTCTCTTCCTGTTATGCCATCGCCATTACACGCGGCTTGAAACTGGACCAGCGTATCTATCAATTCTCGGTAGGAGCTGCCAATAAGAATATCCTCCTGATGATATGGATATTCATCCTTGCCGGAGCTTTTGCCCAAAGCGCAAAGCAAATGGGTGCAATCGATGCCACCGTCAATCTGACACTGCATATTCTTCCGGATAATTTATTGCTGGCAGGCATCTTTATTGCCGCCTGTTTCATCTCTTTATCCATCGGAACCAGTGTGGGAACTATTGTCGCCCTTACTCCCGTTGCCGTAGGACTGGCAGAAAAAACTGAAATAGCTCTCCCCTTTATGGTAGCCGTTGTAGTAGGCGGTTCTTTTTTCGGAGACAACTTATCTTTTATCTCCGATACCACCATCGCTTCGACAAAAACCCAGGAATGTGTAATGCGCGATAAATTCCGTGTAAATTCTATGATTGTCGTCCCGGCAGCCATCATTGTGTTGGGAATTTACATATTTCAAGGACTATCCATTACAGCCCCCACCCAAACACAGACCATTGAATGGATCAAAGTTATACCTTATATAATAGTATTAGGAACAGCCATTGCCGGAATGAACGTGATGCTCGTACTCATAATCGGTATATTGACAAGTGGTATCATTGGCATCGCGACCGGCAGCTTCGGGATCTTCGACTGGTTTGGTGCCATGGGAACAGGAATTACAGGAATGGGAGAACTGATTATTATCACTCTGCTGGCCGGAGGGATGCTCGAAACAATCCGTTATAACGGCGGTATCGATTTCATTATCCGGAAACTCACCCGCCACGTCAATGGTAAAAGAGGAGCCGAACTAAGCATCGCAGCCCTGGTAAGTATCGCCAACTTATGTACTGCCAACAACACGATTGCCATTATCACAACAGGACCGATTGCCAAAGATATTGCCGTGAAATTCCATCTCGACCGAAGAAAAACAGCCAGTATCCTCGATACTTTCTCCTGCCTGATACAAGGGATTATTCCATACGGAGCGCAGATGCTGATTGCAGCGGGACTTGCCAGTATCTCCCCCATCAGTATCATCGGCAATCTCTATTATCCGTTTACAATGGGAGCATGCGCCTTACTAGCAATCTTGTTCCGCTATCCGAAACGGTATTCGTAAAAAAGATGCGAAATGTTTGTCAATCAAAAGAAAAGCCGTATCTTTGTGCCCGCTATTACGAGATAATAGCATAATTCAAATCAATCATTAAAAACAATTATTTAAAATGGCAACTAGAATCAGATTGCAAAGACACGGACGTAAAAGTTACGCGTTCTATTCAATTGTAATTGCAGACAGCAGAGCACCACGTGATGGTAAATTTATTGAGAAGATTGGTACTTACAACCCTAACACCAATCCTGCTACAGTAGATTTGAATTTCGACGCTGCATTGGCATGGGTACTGAAAGGTGCACAACCAAGTGACACTGTACGTAACATCCTTTCTCGTGAAGGAGTTTACATGAAGAAACATCTTCTGGGCGGTGTAGCAAAAGGCGCATTCGGAGAAGCAGAAGCAGAAGCTAAATTCGAAGCTTGGAAAAACAACAAACAGTCAGGTTTGGCTACTTTGAAAGCTAAACAAGACGAAGCTAAGAAAGCTGAAGCTAAAGCACGTCTGGAAGCAGAAAAGAAAATCAACGAAGTGAAAGCAAAAGCACTCGCTGAAAAGAAAGCTGCTGAAGCTGCTGAAAAGGCTGCTGCTGAAGCACCTGCAGAAGAAGCTGCCGCAGCTCCGGCTGAAGAAGCTCCTGCAACAGAAGCTGCTGCTGAATAAATTTCAGCAGATTCCGAACAAGAAATTAGGAAAAAGCAATAAATCCTCTCTGGTCCGCCGGAGGGGATTTTTTTATTACTTTCTGCTATAAAACATATCAAATTATTTATTCCGTTCAAAATAAAATGCCTTTCTTTGCATCAGCATAGTTCAGCATAGTATTACTTATTTTTCGAATATGAAACGAACTGATAGAAAGGCAACATTCGGACAACAGGCAAGCAAGGTTACGCAACTAGCGGACGCACTTAGCCAGGCGATTTCCAGGAAAGAATTTCTTGAAGGAGATTCTTTGCCTTCCATCAATCAGTTAAGCGCTCAATACGGAGTATCACGTGATACGGTTTTCAAAGCTTTCCTTGATTTACGCGAACGAGGACTGATCGACTCCACTCCCGGCAAGGGCTATTATGTGACGAGCCAGGTGACCAATGTTTTATTGCTGCTCGACCAATATACTCCTTTCAAAGAAGCTTTATATAATAGTTTCGTCAGACATCTGCCTATTAACTATAAGGTAGACTTATTGTTTCATCAATACAACGAACGGTTGTTCAATACGATCCTCCGGGAATCCATCGGGAAATACAACAAATATATCGTGATGAATTTCGATAACGAGAAATTCAGCACTGTTCTCAATAAAATTAATCCTTCAAGATTATTACTTCTCGATTTCGGCAAATTTGAAAAAGAAAAGTATTCATATATCTGCCAGGATTTTGATGAATCTTTCTTTCAGGCATTGAATCAGCTCAAGGAAAAGTTGAAGAATTATCGCCAGCTCGTTTTTCTGTTTCCAAAAAGCCTGAAACACCCCCAAAGCAGTAAGGTATATTTTACCCGTTTCTGCCAGGAACAGGGATTTCTCTGTGAAATACAGGAGGATATTGAGAACCTGATTGTACGTAAGGGAGTTGCCTATATCGCCATCAAACAACAAGACGTAGTAAAGGTGGTGAAACAAGGAAGATTGGAAGGACTGAAATGCGGAAAAGATTTTGGCCTGTTGGCTTACAATGATATTCCTTCCTATGAAGTGATTGACGAAGGAATAACCTCATTGAGTATTGATTGGGAAATGATGGGAAATGAAGCGGCCAATTTTGTTCTCAATAATGTACCGGTGCAGAAGTTCTTGCCGACGGAAGTAAGACTTCGAAAGTCGCTTTAATTTTTTTTGCGAAGACATCAGCACAGTTCAGCACAGATATTAATTAATCCTTTAATAGATAAAAACCATGAAAAAGTATCCGAAAATCGGGATTCGTCCCACAATCGATGGTCGTCAGGGTGGCGTTCGCGAAAGCCTTGAAGAGAAAACAATGAATTTAGCAAAAGCAGTAGCCGAGTTAATCAGCAGCAACCTGAAAAACGGTGATGGCAGTCCGGTGGAATGTGTTATAGCCGATAGCACGATCGGACGCGTAGCCGAAAGTGCCGCTTGTGCGGAAAAGTTTGAAAGAGAAGGGGTCGGCTCTACCATTACCGTCACTTCTTGCTGGTGCTACGGTGCTGAAACGATGGATATGAACCCGCATTATCCGAAAGCTGTCTGGGGATTCAACGGCACAGAACGTCCGGGAGCTGTATACCTTGCTGCTGTACTTGCCGGACACGCACAAAAAGGCCTTCCCGCATTCGGTATCTACGGACGCGACGTTCAAGATTTGAACGACAACACAATCCCTGAAGATGTATCGGAAAAGATTCTTCGCTTTGCACGTGCCGCACAGGCAGTAGCTACGATGAGAGGCAAATCTTACCTGTCAATGGGTAGTGTATCTATGGGTATCGCCGGTTCCATCGTTAATCCTGATTTCTTCCAAGAGTATCTGGGAATGCGTAATGAGTCAATAGACCTCACAGAAATCATCCGTCGAATGGACGAAGGCATCTATGACCACGAAGAATACGCCAAAGCCATGGCCTGGACTGAAAAAAATTGCAAGACAAACGAAGGTGAAGACTTCAAGAACCGTCCTGAAAAACGTAAAACCCGTGAACAGAAAGATGCTGATTGGGAATTCATTGTAAAGATGACGATTATCATGCGCGACTTGATGACCGGAAATCCCAAATTGAAAGAAATGGGATTCAAGGAAGAAGCCTTGGGACACAATGCCATTGCAGCCGGTTTCCAAGGACAACGCCAATGGACAGACTTCTATCCTAACGGTGACTATCCGGAAGCTCTGCTCAACACTTCTTTTGACTGGAACGGTATTCGTGAAGCATTTGTCGTAGCTACCGAGAACGATGCCTGCAACGGCGTAGCTATGCTGTTCGGACATTTATTGACCAACCGCGCCCAAATATTCTCCGACGTACGTACTTACTGGAGTCCTGAAGCCGTGAAACGTGTAACCGGCAAAGAATTGAGCGGATTGGCAGCAAATGGTATCATTCATCTTATCAATTCCGGCGCAACGACTCTCGACGGTTCCGGCCAATCATTAGACGCGGCAGGCAGTCCGGTTATGAAAGAACCATGGAACCTGACGGACGCTGACGTAGAAAACTGCCTGAAAGCAACTACCTGGTATCCGGCAGACCGTGACTACTTCCGTGGCGGCGGTTTCTCTTCCAACTTCCTGTCAAAAGGTGGCATGCCCGTAACCATGATGCGCCTCAACCTGATTAAAGGCTTAGGCCCTGTCCTGCAAATCGCAGAAGGATGGACAGTAGAAATAGATCCGGAAATCCACCAAAAACTGAATATGCGTACAGATCCTACATGGCCTACCACCTGGTTTGTACCGCGTCTATGTGAAAAACCTGCTTTCAAAGATGTATATTCAGTAATGAATAACTGGGGAGCCAATCATGGAGTCATCAGTTATGGACACATCGGTCAGGACTTAATCACTCTTGCTTCCATGCTCCGCATCCCGGTATGCATGCACAATGTAGAAGACAACGAAATATTCCGTCCGGCAGCTTGGAACGCCTTCGGCATGGATAAGGAAGGAGCGGACTACAGAGCTTGTACCACTTACGGTCCTATCTACAAATAATTTTAATTCAGACAAAAGAACATAAGGACAAAAGATAAAAACAACTTCAATAAACAGCTATAAATAATTCTATTAGCGCAGACCTTATGTTCTTTTGTTCTTATGTCTAAATAAAAGCAATTTCGACTCACTTAATTCTAATTTTTTTATCTTTGCAATTATGATTACCAACGAACATATCGAACAGTTCATCCAACAAGCACACCGTTACGGGGATGCAAAGTTAATGCTTTGCAGCAGCGGTAACCTTTCCTGGAGAATCGGTGAAGAAGCATTGATTTCCGGTACGGGTTCCTGGGTTCCCACACTTGGCAAAGAAAAAGTATCTATCTGCCATATTGCCAGCGGCACTCCTACCAATGGTGTAAAACCTTCTATGGAAAGTACATTCCATTTAGGGATTCTCCGCGAACGTCCGGACGTCAATGTCGTTCTCCACTTTCAATCGGAATATGCCACGGCTGTCTCCTGCATGAAGAACAAACCGACAAACTTCAATGTAACAGCAGAAATTCCCTGTCATGTAGGTTCGGAAATACCTGTGATTCCGTATTATCGTCCCGGCTCACCGGAACTGGCAAAAGCTGTGGTAGAAGCCATGTTAAAGCACAACTCGGTTTTACTGACCAACCACGGGCAAGTAGTATGCGGAAAAGACTTCGATCAAGTATACGAACGGGCTACCTTCTTTGAAATGGCTTGCCGCATCATCGTTCAATCCGGCGGTGATTATTCAGTACTCACACCGGCAGAAATTGAAGACCTGGAAATCTACGTATTAGGAAAGAAAACCAACTAATATCCGGGCAATATACCATGAAAGATACCATCAAACACACTTATTTAGCAGCAGACTTCGGAGGCGGAAGTGGACGGATTATCGCCGGCTTCCTTCACCATGGCAAACTGGAGTTGGAAGAGGTATACCGCTTCTCCAACCGGCAGGTCAAACTAGGAAATCATATCTACTGGGATTTCCCGGCCCTGTTCGAAGATATGAAGACCGGACTGAAACAGGCTGCACAAAAAGGATATGCCGTAAAAAGTATTGGTATTGACACCTGGGGAGTGGATTTCGGACTGATTGACAAACATGGAAACCTGTTAGGAAATCCAGTCTGTTACCGGGACGCAAGAACAGAAGGAATACCGGAAGAAGTATTCAAGCTACTGGATGAACGCCAACACTATGCCGATACCGGTATTCAGGTGATGGCTATCAATACGCTGTTTCAACTTTACAGCATGAAACAGCATCAAGATGCACAGTTGGAAGTTGCCCGGCAACTGTTATTCATGCCCGACCTCTTCAGCTATTTCCTGACAGGAGTAGCCAATAATGAATATTGCATAGCCTCCACCTCCGAACTACTCGATGCCCAATCGCGGAACTGGTCAGTGGATACCATACGCGCCTTAGGTCTTCCCGAACATCTGTTCGGTGAGATTATTCTCCCCGGAACAATCAGGGGGACTCTGAAAGAGGATATTGCCCGCGAAACAGGACTGGGTACCGTAGACGTTATTGCTGTCGGCTCACACGACACAGCCAGTGCCGTCGCCGCTGTTCCTGCCGTAGAAAATCCTATCGCTTTCCTTAGTTCCGGCACTTGGTCGCTACTGGGAGTAGAAGTGGATGAACCCATATTGACGGAAGAAGCAAGAAAAGCTCAATTCACCAATGAAGGAGGCGTAGACGGCAAAATCCGTTTCCTACAGAATATAACAGGACTATGGATTTTGCAACGCTTGATGAGTGAATGGAAAGCATGTGGCGAAGAACAAAATTATGATATAATCATCCCGCAAGCTGCCGAAGCACAGATTGCGACCATTATCCCTGTGGATGACGCAACATTCATGAATCCGGAAAATATGGAAAACGCTCTTATTCATTATTGTCGGCATCATGCTTTGCAAGTGCCGAAAAACAAAGCAGAAACCGTGCGATGTGTACTCCAGTCATTAGCTTTCAAATATCGGCAGGCGGTGGAACAGCTCAACCATTGTCTCCCCTCTCCGATCCGTCAGCTAAACATCATCGGCGGAGGATCACAAAACCAATTACTCAACCAACTGACAGCTGACGAACTCGGTATTCCCGTTTATGCAGGTCCGGTAGAAGCTACTGCAATGGGAAACATTCTGACACAGGCTATGGCAAAAGGAGAAATAGCCGATCTCCGTGAATTGAGAGAGATTGTAACTCGTAGCGTTACACCACAAGTATATTACCCTAAAAAATAAAAGTATATGGAAACACCCAAAACCGGTTATCAGGTTCAATCTTATGACGTTCCCGTCAAACGATATTGCCAAACCCTCGATTTACGCGATTCTCCGGAACTGATCGCTGAATATCGGAAAAGACATAGCCAGGCGGAAGCATGGCCCGAAATCCTAGCCGGGATCCGGGAAGTCGGTATTCTGGAAATGGAAATTTATATCTTGGGAACACGACTGTTCATGATTGTCGAAACTCCCCTTGATTTTGACTGGGACACAGCAATGGAACGCCTGAACACGCTTCCCCGCCAACAGGAGTGGGAAGAATATATGGCCATCTTCCAACAAGCCGCTCCCGGAATGAGTTCCGCAGAGAAATGGAAACCGATGGAGAGAATGTTCCATTTGTATAACACTTAAAAAATACCAGAAACAACCATGAAACACCCCAAACAGTCCATCCTCTCGAAAGATGGCATCAGTTATCTTATACCTTTTGTTCTCATTACCTCATGTTTTGCATTATGGGGATTTGCCAATGATATTACCAATCCGATGGTAAAGGCATTCTCCAAGATTTTCCGGATGAGTGCTACCGACGGAGCATTGGTACAGGTTGCCTTCTATGGAGGGTACTTTGCAATGGCTTTCCCGGCTGCCATATTCATCCGCAAATATTCCTACAAAGCCGGTGTTTTGTTAGGACTGGGAATGTATGCTTTCGGAGCATTTTTATTCTTCCCCGCCAAAATGACGGGAGAATATTATCCGTTTTTGATTGCCTATTTCATCCTGACCTGCGGATTGTCCTTCCTCGAGACAAGCTGTAACCCGTATATTCTTTCTATGGGAACGGAAGAAACAGCTACCCGGCGTTTGAACCTTGCACAGTCTTTCAATCCGATGGGGTCACTTCTCGGAATGTATGTAGCCATGCAATTCATTCAAGCGAAATTGCATCCGATGTGTACTGAAGACCGCGCATTGCTTAACGACAGTGAATTTCAGGCGATCAAAGAAAGCGACCTTAGTGTTCTGATTGCTCCTTATCTTATCATCGGACTGGTTATCGTAGCGATGTTGCTTCTGATACGATTCGTCAAGATGCCGAAAAACGGAGATCAGAATCATAGAATAGATTTCTTTCCTACACTGAAACGCATTTTTACCCAAACACGTTATCGTGAAGGGGTAATTGCTCAATTCTTCTATGTAGGCGCGCAAATTATGTGCTGGACATTTATCATTCAGTATGGAACCCGTTTATTCATGTCGCAAGGTATGGACGAGAAAAGTGCGGAAGTGTTATCACAGCAATATAATATTGTGGCAATGGTGATATTCTGTATCAGCCGTTTCATCTGTACATTCATTCTGCGCTATCTCAATGCAGGCAAATTATTGATGATTCTCGCTATCTTCGGAGGTGTTTTCACTCTAGGAACTATCTTCCTCCAGAATATCTTCGGACTTTACTGTCTAGTAGCAGTTTCCGCCTGTATGTCACTAATGTTCCCCACCATCTACGGTATTGCCTTGAAAGGCATGGGAGATGATGCTAAGTTTGGAGCTGCAGGCCTTATTATGGCTATCTTGGGAGGCTCTGTTCTTCCACCGCTACAGGCAAGTATCATTGACCTGAAACAAATAGCCTGGTTGCCGGCTGTCAATGTTTCATTCATTCTACCCTTCATCTGCTTCCTTGTAATCATCGGTTATGGTTACCGTACAGTGAAAAGAAACTGGTAAAAAACAAACTTAAAAATAGTGACGCTATCCCATCATGATACCGTCACCATCCCACCCATATAGTGACGGTATCCGCAGCGGATAGCGTCACTATTTTTATTTATCTTTTTTTCATAAACAATTCCCATTTTCTTCGCGTCTTAATTTTATTTGCCTACATTTGCCATTCGATTTCCAATAATTTGTTAACTCAATGACCACAAGCCAAGACAACATATTACTAGCAAAACAATTCGGAATGATATTCACAGAGTATTATTCGGTAGTAAAATATTTCGCTTTTATGTTGCTTAAATCCGAAGAAGACGCAGAAGATATTGCTCAAGACGTTTTCACGAAATTATGGACCCAGCCCGAAATATGGACAAAAGTACCCAATTTAAAACCCTATGTCTATACTCTTACCAAAAGCACGACCCTCAATTTTATCAAACACAAAAAGATAGAATTAGCCTATCAGGAGAAAGTGATAGAAAAAAGCCTTATTGAGGAACTTTCTCAAACAGAAGATCCTCTCAATGCCATATACTATAAAGAAGTTAAACTTATCATCCAATTAACCCTCGACCGTCTTCCCGAACAACGCAGAAAGATTTTTGAGATGAGCCGTTTCGAAAATATGAGCAATAACGAAATCGCTGAAAAGCTGAACATTTCAGTCCGAACAGTAGAGCATCATATCTATTTAACTCTACTTGAAATGAAAAAAATATCTTTTTTGTTTTTTTTCGCACTTTTCCTTAAGTAGTCTGTCTTAGTTAATTGAGGTATTAATGTAACAGATCTAATTAATATCTCAAAATGAAGAATTATTTTCAGAAAATACTAGCCTTATTTACCGGAAATGACTATCCGGGATCTACCCGACAGGAATTCTACAAATGGTTGGTAGACGAAGAACATGTTTCCGAAAAGGATGAAGCATTACAAACTCTGTGGGAAGAAGGATACAAATCAGGAACAGCTCCTAACTTGCATCAATCATACGAGCTATTAAGAAGAAATGCAGGCATTCCTTCCGTACGAGAAAAACGGAGAATCCGCCCGATCCATATCTGGCAAATAGCCGCTGCCGTATTCTTTATAGTAGCAGCTTCTTCCATCTATCTTTCTACCATAGGAAAAAAGGTGGAACCCAATTTATTGCAGCAATATATTCCGACAGCAGAGGTACATACTCTCACCTTGCCTGACGGAACCAAAGTACAACTGAACTCACAAAGCACCCTTTTATATCCACAGGAATTTACTGGTAAAGACCGTAGCGTATTTCTGATTGGTGAAGCCAATTTCAAAGTGAAACCGGACAAGAAGCATCCGTTTATCGTCAAGTCGAACGATTTTCAGGTAACAGCACTCGGAACGGAATTTAACGTAGCTGCATACCCCGAGAATCCGATCATAGCGGCAACCTTGATTTCAGGAAGTGTACTCGTTGAATATAATGATTTGAATTCTCAAATGATTCTGAAACCAAACGAGCAATTGGCCTATCATAAACACACCCGACAATACCATCTGGACACTCCCGATATGAATGACATCACAGCCTGGCAACGTGGCGAACTGGTATTCAGAGAAATGAATGTAAAAGAGATTATAACTATATTAGAACGTAAATATCCATATACCTTTGAGTATCGCCTGAAGAATCTGAAAGAAGATAAATACAGTTTCCGTTTTAAAGATAAAGCACCGCTATCCGAAGTAATGGATGTAATAGTAAATGTAGTAGGTCAGATGGATTATAAAATACAAGGTGACCGCTGCTATTTAATCCCCAAATAGAAAAATATCCTGATAACAGGAAGAAACAGATAACAATATTATTAATTTAGTTAACCTTATACGCCCATGCAAAAAAGTATCCGGAACAGAGGGCGAACTCTATCCCGGATATGAAATCAAATTTCTCAATATTAGAGTTCTACTCTATAAATCACCGTGAAATAATTTAGTTTATAACCTAATACTAAGAAAATGCTACAAATTTATGAATTTATAGTAGACCATACAGCAAAGGGAAGAAGTTTTATGCTTTTTTTCTGTTTGTTGCTCATTACAACAAGCTCCTTTGCGCAAACAGATGCCTCAATCACCATTCAAAAGAAAAATATATCTGTCATTGAAGCACTTAAAGAAGTAGAAAAACAATCCGGCCTATCTGTAGGTTACAACGACTCCCAATTAAAGAACAAGCCTGTATTAAATCTTGATCTTAGAGCTGTAACAGTAGAGAACGCCCTTACACAAATTCTCAAAGACAGTGGATTCACTTATGAGTTCAAAGGGAAATATATAATGATTGTTCCTGACAAAAAAACAGAAGTAAATCCAACTAAGAATGTGACTGGAAAAGTTGTTGATGAGAATAATGAACCTCTAATTGGAGTTAATATCAAAGTGGAAGGAAACTCCGAAGGAGCTATCACCGACATAGATGGCAATTTCACAATCATGGTCCGCCAAGGTAATATATTAAGCTTTACCTATGTGGGATATACATCCAAAACTGTGAGAATAACAGATAAAAACATCTATGCAGTAAAATTAGTAAGCGACACGAAACAACTCAATGAAGTAGTCGTGACTGCCCTCGGTATCAAGCGCGAGCAGAAAGCCTTGAGCTACAATGTGCAACAGGTGAAATCGGATCAACTGACAGAAATTAAAGACGCTAACTTCATCAACAGCCTGAATGGCAAAGTGGCAGGTGTCAATATCAACAGCAGTTCTTCCGGTGTAGGTGGAGCCAGCAAAGTGATAATGCGTGGTACGAAGTCTATTGAGCAATCCAGCAATGCCCTGTATGTGATTGACGGCATCCCGATGTTTAACTTCGGTGGTGGCGGCGGTACGGAAAATGGTTCCCAGGGAGTCACCGAAAGCATTGCCGACATCAACCCGGACGATATTGAAAGCATCTCGGTATTGACAGGAGCGGCAGCCGCCGCACTATACGGAAGTAACGCTGCCAACGGAGCTATCGTCATCAACACGAAACGGGGTAAAGTAGGCAAAATGCAGGTTTCTGTATCTAGTAACACTGATTTTTCTAAGCCATTTGTGATGCCGCGCTTTCAGAACCGTTATGGTACAGGCAGTAAAGGAAAATCGGACGGTTCTTCTACAAATTTGAGTTGGGGACCGTTACTGAACGATGCATCCCGCAGGGGGTACGAACCACGTGACTTTTTCGACACAGGAATGACTTATACCAATTCCGTCACCTTATCGACAGGTACAGAAAAGAACCAGACCTTCTTTTCCGCAGCCGCAGTAAACTCGGAGGGGATTGTACCGAATAACCGCTACAATCGTTTTAATTTTACTTTCCGTAATACTACTTCATTCCTGAATGATAAACTGAAACTGGACATCGGAGCGAGCTATATTATTCAGAATGATCGCAACATGACTAATCAAGGCGCTTACTCAAACCCGATAGTTCCTGTTTACCTGTTTCCGCGTGGAGACGATTTCAACTTGATAAAAGTATTCGAACGCTGGGACCCGGCCCGCAAGATCAAGACCATGTACTGGCCACAAGGCGAAGGAGACCTGCGTATGCAAAACCCTTATTGGATAGCATATCGTAATCTACGGACCAACAATAAGAAGCGTTACATGCTGTCCGCCTCGTTAAGCTACGACATCACGGACTGGCTGAACGTCTCGGGACGTGTCCGGGTAGATAACTCCAATACCAAATATGAGCAAAAGCTGTACGCCAGTTCGAATACTACTCTCACCGAAGGTAGTACCCAGGGATTCTACGCCATTGCCAAGCCGGATGAATCACAGGTGTACGCCGATGTACTGGCAAACATCAACAAACGCTTTGGGGACTACTCACTTGTAGTGAATGTCGGAGCGAGCATCGTGGATAATAAGTATGACGAACTTAGTTATCGCGGACCGATACGTGCCAATGGCATTCCTAATGTGTTTAACGTGTTCGATCTCGACAATACGCAAAAGAAAGCTCGTCAGGACGAATGGGAAGAACAAACTCAATCCATTTTCGCGAGTGCGGAACTGGGCTGGAAAAGTATGCTCTACCTTACGTTGACCGGACGTAACGACTGGGCATCACAACTGGCAAACTCATCTTCCACCTGTTTCTTTTATCCGTCTGTGGGGCTTTCGGCGATCATCTCCGAAATGGTAAAACTACCTTCTGCAATCGATTACCTGAAAATACGCGGTTCATTCAGTTCCGTCGGTATGCCCTACCCACGTAACCTGACCTCACCTACCTTTGAGTACGATGAAACGACACAGACGTGGAAACCAAAAACGCATTATCCTATCGGCGACCTCAAACCCGAGCGTACCAATTCATGGGAATTAGGACTGGACATGCGTCTCTTCAAGGACTTCAACCTTGGCGTGTCATGGTATCTGGCTAACACGTTCAACCAGACCTTCGACCCGAAAATTTCCGTATCTTCGGGATATACTACCATTTACTTGCAAACAGGTTATGTACGTAACCAAGGAGTCGAGCTCTCTCTTGGTTATGGACACACATGGAAAAAAGACTTCCGCTGGCAAACGAACTTTACGCTTAGCCACAATAAAAACAAAATTATCGAACTGGTAAAGGATTACATACACCCGGAAACCGGTGAGCCTATCAATAAAGACCGGTTGGACGTAGGCGGACTTGGAAAGGCACGGTTCATCCTGAAAACGGGAGGGTCACTCGGTGACCTCTACACTCAAGCCGACCTGAAACGGGATGATAACGGAATGGTGGAAATTTCCCCTGCAGGCACATTGATAACAGTCAATAATCAACCTGATATCAAGTTGGGAAGCGTCTTCCCCAAGTGTAATCTGGCATGGAGCAATCAATTCTCATGGAAAGGATTTAATGTCAGTGCTCTGTTGACCGCACGTATTGGCGGTATTGTTTATTCTGCCACAGCAGCAGCCATGGATCAATACGGTGTGTCCGAAAGCTCGGCGATTGCCCGGGACAACGGTGGCGTATTGATAAACGGACGTAACAAGGTGGATGCACAGACATGGTTCACCGCCATTGGTTCCCAGCTGGGATTGCCACAATATTATACTTACAGCGCCACCAACGTACGCCTACAGGAAGCAGCTATAGGATATACCCTCCCCCGCAAATGGTTACATGATGTATGTGACATACAGGTGTCCGTTGTAGGACGCAACCTCTGTATGATATATAACAAAGCTCCCTTCGACCCTGAAGCGGTTGCCACAACCGGCAATTATTATCAAGGAATCGACTACTTTATGCTACCGAGTACGCGCAATATCGGTTTTAACGTGAAAATAAACTTTTAACGGATAAAAAACAGCTATAATGAAACATACTACATCTATTATAAAGTTGTTCTCACTTGCACTATTTGTTCTTGTCGGAACTGCGTGTATAGACAACTTTGACAAAATAAACCAGAAGGACTATCAGGTGGACAAGGAAGAATTGGGCCGTGAAGGATACAATGTTGGTGCCAGTCTCAAAGGATTACAGGGATTGGTTATTCCTACGGAGGAGCATCTTTACCAATTTGTCGAAGCACTTGCCGCCGGAGCTTTCTCCGGATATATCGGCTGTACTGTGGAGTGGACAGCCAAATTTGAGACATACAATCCGCCAACAGACTGGCAGGAAGCGCCTTTCTCTGATCTTATCACACGTACTTACCCGTTCTATCGTGACTTGCTCGACGAAACAGAAGATCCGGTCGCATTAGCATTAGGAAAACTACTGCGTGTTACCATCATGCACCGGGTGACAGACATGTATGGGCCTATTCCCTATTCCAAAATCATTTCTAAAACCGGTGAGGTTTCTCTGACCGTACCATACGATTCACAGGAAGAGGTATACAAGCAAATGTTTAAGGAGTTAGACGAAGTGAGTGATGTGCTTAAAGAGAATCTTAATTTAAGTACAGAAGCCTTCCGCAAATTTGATGATGTCTATCAGGGGGATCTCTCCAAATGGCTCAAATTCACAAATTCGCTCAAGTTACGTATGGCCATGCGTTTGACATACGTACCGGAGATGAAAGAGGAAGCCCGGCGAATAGCCGAAGAAGCCGTTACCGCTGGCGTCATTACCCAAAATGCAGACAACGCTTTCTTGAAAGTAGAGGAAAACCGTGCAGCAATGGTGTTCAACAACTGGAATGACCAGCGTGTGGGCGGTGATATCATCTCATATATGAACGGTTATAAGGATCCGAGGCGGGAGAAAATGTTCACTACGGTTAAGGTTACTGACCAGGAAACATGGATGGAAGTGGATGGATATGCCGGAATACGCATCGGTATTGATGTGCGCACTAAAGATGAAATGATAGGAGCATACAGTAAGCCGATCATCACAAGCACCAGCCCCTATATGTGGATGAACGCTGCAGAGATCACTTTCTTACGTGCCGAGGGTGCTTTGTGGGGATGGAATATGGGAGGTGAAGCCAAAGATTTGTATAACCAAGCCATAGCTCTCTCTTTTGAACAATACGGAGTGACGGGTGCAGATACATATACCGCAAATACAACCGATATGCCACAGGCATATGACGACCCCCAATATGAATATACAGATTATGAAGGCCCGCGCAGTACTATCACCATAGCATGGGAAGAAGGGGATAATTATTTTGAGCGGAACCTTGAACGTATCATCACCCAAAAGTGGATTGCTAACTTCCCTTTGGGAGTGGAAGCATGGAGCGAATACCGGCGCACGGGATATCCGCATCTGTTACCCGTAATAAAGAATAAAAGCGGTGGTTCCATTGATACCGATCACATGATACGCCGATTATGGTACCCTCCTATCGAGTACTCCGAGAATCTTTCTAATATAAAACTGGCGACAGGTATGTTAGGAGGCCCTGACAACGGAGGCACACGGTTGTGGTGGGATAAGAAACCTTATGCCAATCCATGAGAAATGAATGAGTATGATTAATACGAATGAAAAATAAGAAAAAATGAAAGCAATAATATATAACATATTTACCTGCACTCTATTACTCTTAGCGTGCGTTCTGCCTACGGCATGTAGTGACTGGAACGAACCGGAGCCGGTGGATGTGAACATAAATAGTCCCAAAGATCAGAATCCGGAACTTTGGGCAAGCTACATGCAGGTATTGAATACCTACAAGCAAAGTAAGCATTATATAGCTTATACGCGATTTGACAATTCTCCGGAGAAACCTGTAAATGAAGGAAGCTACCTTCGTTCACTGCCCGACTCACTGGACATTGTTACCTTATGCAATCCCGGCAATATCAGCGATAATGACCGTGAAGACATTCTTCTATTGCGTGAAAAGAGTACCCGGGTAATCTATCTTGTAGATTATGCTGCACAGGCAGCTACCTTTACTGATGCCGCAGCTTTGGGAACTTGGCTTGATAAAGCAGTTGCCGCAGCCACAGAATTGAACCTGGATGGTTTTGCCTTTACAGGCGTCCGTCTATATAGCGGGACAGATGCTGAAATGGTAGCCCGTAAGGAGGCCGCACAGCTTATCGTCTCTAAGCTATCCGCTGCAACGGGTGGTGGCAAGTTATTAGTATTTGAAGGTAATCCCGACTTTATAGAGTCTACTGACCTTGAAAAGCTAAACTACATTGTGTTAAATACTGCTGACCTCACTAATGTGAGCGAACTAAATCTAATGATTGCCGGATTACCAGATAGTAATATACTGCCTCGTGAGAAAGTTCTATTATCTGCCCGTATAGGCGACCAAATAGTAGACGAAAAAAATGAAAAACAAAGTGTAGTGCCTCTGATGACAGATCGTGTAGCTGCAATGGGGCCACTTGGAGGGCTTGCCATTCACAATATCGGCAGCGATTATTATAGTGCGAATATGAATTATGAAACCACTCGTACGGCTATTCAACAGATGAATCCGTCGAAATAAAAACGTACGATTATGAAAAAGAAATTTATCATATATATTCTGTTCCCGCTCCTGATACTAGCGGTTGGAATGTCAGCTTGCACCGAAGATACTATTTTGGCGGATGCAGGTAAATTGCCGGATGAAACGACAATGGGAACTATTGGCAGTACGCTGCGTAGCAATTCGTCCTTCTCCGGAAAAGCAGTTATTGAACTGACGAATGACAGTGAGGATGAAATAGTTGTCGATGAAATATTCTATCAGTTAAGCCGTCCTGCGACAAGCGATGTGAAGGTTACAGTCAAATTGGAAAAAGAAATGAGTATGGAGTTTGAAGCTGAAATAAAGGCAGATAATGCGAAGATTGAAGCGTTTAATGAAAGTATGGTTGCAGCGCATTGGAGACAAAAGCCTTTGTTAAAATCAGCAGTTTTCCCAAAAGAGAATGTAATCTCGGGAGAAGGCATCCTGACTATACCTGCTGGGAAAGAGAAGTCATCAAGTATCAAACTTACGCTTTCTACACATAATCTGCCTGCTGATTATGATGCTTACGAATTACTCTTTGTCATAGAGCAAACTAATGCGGATGGCGAAACAGAGAAGCAATATCTCAGATACAGAATCAATGCACGCCAAAAGGCAGGTGAAATACTATCGGAAGATGGCGTTAATATCGCAACATTGGATACCCGTTTCCTTTCTGTGTTCTATCTCAATACCTCCACTTATCAACCTATACTTGCTGATATTTTTATATATGTGAGAACAAATACTGAAACCCAGGAAGCGGAAGCGTACAGTATGGGAAATATTGTCAACTTGCGGATAGCAACGGTAGGTTATGATAAAGAATCCGGTCGCGCCATACTAACATTAAATAATGATCTACGCTATGTATTAGAGAATGCAGCCACTTACATCCGCCCTCTTCAAGATCACGAACGCAAAGTGTGTCTGTGCATCGAAGGCGGTGGTAAAGGCTTAGGCTTCTGTAATATGAATGATGCCCAGATAGCAGACTTTACCAAACAAGTAAAAGATGCAATAGAGTATTACCAGTTAGATGGTGTGAACCTTTGGGACGTAGGCAGTGGATATGATAAAGCGGGAATGCCTCCAGTAAATACCACCTCATATCCCAAACTTATCAAAAGTTTGCGTGACGCAATGCCTGATAAAATGCTAACTTTAGTAGATAAAGACGAGCCTACTGCATCCTTCTATGATCCTGCTTTATGCGAAGGTATAGAAGTGGGAAAATACATTGATTACGCATGGCATGGTTATGTTTCAGAGGAAGAAGAAGTGCAAATTATAGAACCGTGGGAAACCGAACACCCTTACAGCGACTATACTCGTAAACCCATAGCAGGACTGACAGCTGAACGCTATGGAAGCGTAAATATGCCTCTGTATCCTAAGAGTGCAGGTGGGATATTAAATTCCTCAACTAAAAAGGCGATAATGTGGAAAAAAGAAGAAAATCGAAAAAAGAACAATATTATCGTATTTGGTAGTGATATGATTAGTGACGAACAAAATCAGTATGAATATGGCATGGAAAATAGATATCTATCTTTCATTGGAGCAATAGCAGAGGATGGTCTAGAGTGGGGTAAAAATCCACGCCCTCCATTCATGGAGGGAGAGAAAAATGGAGAATACCACTATGGTATATCCGAAACTGTAACAGATGAACATAGACAGAAATTTCATTCAGGATATCGTTATCTCGCCAAAGATTGGTAGAACTAGCGGTCGAGATCAATAAAAAGAAAAACATAAAAAGAGAATATTATGAAAACAAAACATATTCATCGAGACATTCCATTATTCGTCTCTTTTGCAGGTTCTGTCATAATCCTACTTCTGTTAGTAGCGGCATGTGACAACAAGGATTATAGTAAAGCGTCTCCTTTTGACAATGCCGTATATATAGATGTGGCAAAAGTGAAGGATGTAGCTAACTTCACATTTAATAATCTCAAACAGACAGGACAGCAAGAGCTTTCTGCTGTGTTGGCATACCCTGCCGAACAAGATATTGATGTTAATTTTCAGGTAGATCCTTCGTTGATAGGTTATTATAACGCGCGTCTCGGCACCAATTATGCAATGCTGGACGCTAAATATTATAAGTTTTCTACACAACATGTCGTCATCCCCCAAGGAGACGTAAACTCGGAAGTCGTAACGATCGGTTTCTCCGACCTCACGGATTTGGACATTGACACTAATTTCCTGCTACCTGTCACTATTCAGCAAGCGTCAGGAGGTATGGGATTATTGAAGGGATCAAAAACTATTTGTTACATAGTACGTCGTTCCAGTGCCATTACTACAGCAGTGAGCCTTTCAAACAACTACTTTGAAGTTCCCGGATTCGAAAAAGACAGCCCTACAGCTGATGTAGTAAATGGGCTAACACAACTAACCTTCGAAGCCATTATCCGGGTAAATAGATTCGATCCTAAAAATGAGATTTCAACTATAATGGGTATAGAGCAATACTGTTTGTTCCGTTTGGGCGATTCAGGATTCCCCAAACAGCAATTGCAGTTTGCCGCCAACGAGATTAAATTCCCCAAGGCAGACGAAGGAAAATTGTTGCAACCAAGCGAATGGTATCATGTAGCCGTGACTTATGACACCGAAGCAAAAACTGCCGCTATCTACGTGGATGGCAAACTGCAGAGTACTATTGAGGACTACGGAACTGGTGAGCCCATTAATTTGGGCAAGCAAACCCGAGGAAAGGACTTTATGTTTAAAATAGGACACTCCTATGGTGAGCCAGAGGATATGACTCGTCAATTAGATGGTGAAATCTGCGAAGTACGAATATGGAACGTGATACGCTCACAAGAAGAAATTTACAAAAATATGTATGATGTCGATCCTCAAACTACAGGTTTAAAAGCCTATTGGAAGTTTAATGAAGGCAAAGGGGATATAGCGAAAGACTATACAGAAAACGGTAATGATGCAAAAGCATATGCTAAAGCTATTTGGCCGGAAGGCATTGAAGTGACACAGAAAAATAAGGAATAATAACGACCTAAAATTTCAATCTAAAACGCTGCCACATTTTTACTCCTACTTTAAGTTACATAAAAGGGAATAGTAAAATGTGACAGCGTTAATAATTAACTCTCTACTATAGAATAATTTAAATTGCCCCTGATGAATTTGCCAAATATGCACAGATTCATTCACTGAAAATATAAAGTCAAAGAGTAGCCATTATCTAAAAAAAAGTCGTAGCTTTGCAATAACCTAAAAATTAAATTGATATGGAACAACAAGACAAATATATACGCTTTGACTGGGCTGTGAAAAGGCTTCTCCGCCAAAAGGCAAATTTCGGCGTACTGGAAGGTTTCTTGACTGTCCTTCTCGGTGAAAACGTGAAAATCATAGAGATATTGGAAAGTGAAAGCAACCAACAAACAATCGATGATAAATTCAACCGGGTAGATATTAAAGCCAGAAATAGTAAGGACGAAATCATTATTGTAGAGATCCAAAATACACGGGAGCTCTATTATCTGGAACGCATCTTGTACGGAGTGGCAAAAGCTATCACTGAACATATTTCTTTAGGAGAACGCTACTATGCGGTGAAAAAAATATACTCTATCAGTATTCTATACTTCGATATCGGTAAGGGAGAAGATTATTTGTATCATGGACAAAACCATTTTATCGGAGTACATACAGGAGACAGACTGGAAGTAACTACTAAAGAAAAAGACGCCATCGTCCATAAGATTCCGGCAGAAATCTTTCCGGAATATTTTCTAATTCGTGTGAATGAATTCGATAAAGTGGCCGTCACTCCATTGGAAGAATGGATTGAATACTTGAAAACTGGTTGCATTCGCCCCGATACAACAGCTCCCGGTCTGGAAGAAGCACGCCGGAAACTTATTTATTACAATATGTCCAAGGAAGAAAGACATGCCTACGACGAGCACCTTAGTGCCATCATGATACAAAATGATGTATTAGATGGAGCAAAACTGGAAGGGCGCATGGAAGGACGTATGGAGGGGCATATGGAAGGACGCATGGAAGGACGCATGGAAGAACGGCTCGAAATTGCCAGCAATCTGAAATCACAGGGAGTAGACATAACAGCTATCCAAAAGGCTACCGGACTTTCATTGGAAGAAATTCAAAAGTTATAAATAACCAGATATTACACAATAATGCATATAATCTAGAGTCGCATAAGAAAATCATGCGACTCTTTTTTTATCCCCATTGAAGACATTACAATCCGATATTGATAATTCTTCAATCAGAAATAGAAATATCAAATGGAAAAACGGTACACCTCTTTCACTCTTTTGTCACCTCACAACAACACAATCCTAACAAACCATAATTATATGTCACCGTTTATCGCTATAAGAACACCAAACAATAACAAACGATTAGACAACATTCATAACATCATCCACTTGTTACAACTTATCATTATTTTTACTTCGCAGGAATAAATCGTACTTCCTTTCTACCCATATATGAGAAAATATAAAATGGTACTCATCGAGATATTTATCGATAGTACCGAATATGCCACACGCTCTCCCCCCACCTGTATTTTCATACAGTATATAAAACATTCAATAAACAAGAAATAGATCTATTATTGTCACTTGGAGGAAATTCACCATTTCCGAAAGAATGATTCAAACTGTTAGAATTCAGACTCTATATATAGACTTCACCTTCAACTATTCCCCCTCAAGATATAAATAATTACGAGTTTATATTTTGAGTTTATGAATGTACAACTATGAGATCATAGTTACAGTGAATTTCCTCTTTTATCCCCAACAAAGGAAATTGGTGTATCTCATCCAAGTGGCGCTATTAAAAACAAATTCATATGAAATATTCAATAACAACGTCGCCCCTCGTTCCTGTCATCATGGCTATAACTCTTATTTATCAATTAAACTTTATCCCACTGTTCATTGTAGGAGGATTTTCTATTTATTGTATTTACTTCTATATCATTCTTATACAAAAAGAAAAAAAACTTTCAAAAGGATACACACATAAAAGTATATCCAAATACACTCCTATACAAATCATAGCCAATCAGGAAGAAACAAAAATAGACTCTTTATTCTGTAAAAAGTCTCATAAAAGAAAGTCTGTTAAACCCACTGTACTACTTGCTGACAGCAATATCGATTTCAGATCTTACCTGGAAACGCGTTTATCTGATCATTTTATTGTAAAAAGCTTCGGAAACGGTCTGGAAGCCTTAACATACATAAAAGAAGAATATCCAGACATTGTGGTCTGTGACACCATGCTACATGGTATGTACGGCAGTGAGCTTTCATCAAGATTGAAAACGTCCTGTGAAACTTCAATCATTCCCATTATCCTCTACGGCTCATATCTGAATGGAAGACAACGCAATACCAGAGAAACTTCTTTGGCCGATGTCTTTATAAATACGCCTTTTCATATAGAAGACTTAAAAATAGAAATGAATGTCCTGATTAAAAACAGCCGTTTTCTCCGAAAATCATTCCTGCAAAAAGTATTCGGAGAACAATTTCTAAAAATAGAAGAGGAGGAGGATACTTTGAGTGAAAAAAATTACATATTTATCAACCTTGTAAAGGATTTCATTCTAAAAAATATAGATCAGGAAAATTTGACTATAGATGAAGTCGCATCCGAATTGTGCATGAGCAGAACCACATTCTTTAATAAATGGAAATCGCTGACAGGAGAAGCACCTAAATATTTTATATACCGGATTCGTATGGAAAAAGCCCGTGAACTGTTGGAGAGTGGAAGATACTCTGTTAATGTGGTTCCGGAAATGATCGGATTGAGGAATCTGAAAAACTTCCGCCACAAATACAAAGAATATTTTGGAATAACGCCAAGCGAATCTATAATGAAAAAACAATAATATACAAAATCTGCTATTTGCTTAAAGGTCCCATCCATCGGGACCTCTGCACAGCATTCTTGCAAAAAAAATATTCTGTTTTTTATTTCCTTGTGCAGTATTTTACAATTACCGGCATTTACCCTATGTACGTACACCTTAATTTTGAAAATTAATAATCTAATTTTAAACAGTATGAAAACTTTAACTGAAATAAAAAAAGTTCGTTGTTTTAATCGCTTAGTTTTATTTGTAGTGGCATTGGGCCTGATAACCACTTTTACAGCATGTAGCAATGATGATGATTCAGACATTCCCGTATATTCTCTTAAAGATGTGGATGGAAATTATTCCGGTACCATGTTGACAGAGTCTGATCCGCCCGTTAACCCACAAACTAATTCCCCAAAAGAAGAACAGCCGGAAGGAGCCACCGTTACCGCTGAAGTAAAAGACAATCAGGTCATGATTAAAAAACTCCCGGTAGACGATCTCATCAAAAGTATCGTCGATGAAGAAACTGCCGGAATTATCATCGAAAATCTGGACGATATCAATTACAACATTCCTTATACCGCTGCCTTTAATGATGACAGTAAAGGCTCTATTCTACTTCAATTAAAACCTGAACCTTTGGAAATAAAATATACTATCCCGACTCAAGCACAAGCAGACGGAGAAGAAGCTCCTCAAATTACGATAAAAGTAACCATAGAAGCGGAAGAAAAGGGCCAATATACATATAAAGACCAAAAGCTTACATTTGAAATCAAAGCAACCAAAGTGGAAGTAGAAGGACAGCCGTTTGAAGAATTCTCGCCTACTACATTCAGTTTCGACATGGCCAAGAAGTGACTAACCGTATAAACTTTCCCAAAGTATTTTCATTATGATGGGAATTATCTCCCAAAAGAGTATGCCGTCACATGATGCGCATGCTCTTTTTTTTATACCTTTGTGAAATAACCAACTATATCAAAATGACTACAACTGAAAACATACGGAAAGAGTTACAAGCATTAGTAGATGCCAAATATAAGGAATTTCACTCTTCCCTCCTTCCAGGAGCGAACAATATTCTCGGTGTACGTATCCCCCAACTGCGAATCATGGCCAAAGAAATTATAAAAAAAGAGGACTGGCGTACGTTTGTTGAGTCAACCGATACGAACTATTATGAAGAAACAATGCTTCAGGGAATGATTATCGGACTGGTAAAAATGGAACTTGAAGAACGAATGAACTATGTAACGATGTTCATTCCCCGTATAGATAATTGGGCTGTATGCGACATTTTCTGCAGTGAACTGAAAACTGCCGTAAAAAAAGGAAAAGAAACCGTATGGCAATTTATCCAACCTTATCTGAAATCCTCTAAAGAATTTGAAATACGCTTCGGGATTGTGATGCTTTTCCACTATGTGGATGACGAACATATCGATTCGTTACTGGAATATGCCGATTTATTCAATCATGATGCTTATTATGCACGTATGGGTATGGCATGGATGCTATCATTGTGTTTCATCAAATTTCCCCAAAAGACAATGGAATATCTGAAACATAGTACATTGGATAACTGGACTTACAACAAAGCACTGCAAAAAACAATCGAGTCTTTCCGGGTAAACAAGGATACCAAAGATATGCTTCGGAATATGAAAAGACGATAAAAACAAAACACGGTGAACATCCCGCCATTAGCATTCCGTTCACCGTGCTTCTTATTCTTTCTATAGATACCACTTCTATCTTCGCGCCTATTTATTTTTTGTTTGTAATACGGAGAAATACTAATTCCTCCTCACCTTTTTCCTTCTGCTTCTGCGCCTCTGTTGTTTCTGGCGGCTGTAACGCTGCCATCTTTTATAAATCATCCAGCCACTCATCAATGCAACAACGACAAAGATAAGAATAGTTATGCCAACCCCCAAATTATCGCCCTTAATACGCGACCAAATATCAAGAACTTCTTTTGTCTGATCGCCAAAGTCACGAATCATGGCACATCGTTCTACCACTTTGCGATCCGGGTATTGTATCTTATCAATTTGTATGCTGTCTGCACCCGGTCCGAAAAAGTAACTTAAATCGGCATAATAATGGAGGGTCGTGTCTGTTTTCTCTTCCAGTATTTCGGGCGTAGCTATGGAACTTACATATCCGCAGAAATCCATATTCCGCAAAGCAATGTCCGGACGGCACATAAAATTGATAAAATAACTGGCTGCTTCTGGATTTCTGGCGTATTTCGGGATTACCCAACCGTCATACCAGATATTGCTCCCTTCCTCGGGAACTTCATAATCCAAGTCCACTCCTACCGCATTTGCCTCTTCAATCGCCCAAATCGCATCACCGCTCCAAGTCATATTCAGCCAGGCTTTATTCTTCGTCATCATCTCCTTGCCGAAATCCGCCTCCCAACCGGCAATATTCGGTTTCAAGGCTTTCAGGTATTTTTCGGCCAGTTCCATCGCACGTGGAGAATAGTCGTTCATCAGCTCTTCCACTGTCACCGTTCCTTCTTTCAGTTCCTTCGCATGCGCATAGATGACAGCTGTTCCGTAAGCATCACGGTAACTATCCTTCATCAGGATTTTTCCGGCGTACTTTTTATTCCAAAGACAATCCCAGGACAACGCTACCGAATCGGGTACATAAGCCCGGTTATACAGAATTCCAGCCGTTCCCCACATATAACATACAGCATAGCGGCTCGCCTGCTCACCCGGTTGGCTCAATTTATTGATTTGTTCGCGGATAAACGGAGCTACATTATTCATGTAGTTGGGAGAATGTGCAAAATTCGTATCGATGGGCAGCAGCAAATGTTTCTTCAGCATACGCTCGATGATGTATTCCGAAGGACAGACCACATCAAAATCCTCATGCCCCTTTTCAATCTTCGTCAGCATGATCTCGTTGATGTCGAATGTCTGGTAAACGATACGGATATTCTCACCGGTCTGTTCTTTATAATATGCCTGGAAATCCTCGAGTACACCTTCGCCGATGTAATCTGCCCAGTTGTAGATTTTAAGAACCCGCTCACGAGGTTCACCGGAATTATAGCATCCGGTCAAGGTCAGTAAGAGCAGGATTACGGGAATTATTCTTTTCATATTATTTACGTAGTAGCACATTTGATGGTCTATTAATCTTTTTTCTTCGCTTTTCCTGCCCGATAATTGATGCCAATCAACAACGCCAGCACCACGACAAAAATGATAGCCGAAAGCGGACGAAGTTCAGGGGTCAGCCCTCCCTTGCGGGCATCGGCATAGATATAAGTAGAGAGTGTCTCCAGACCTTGATTACCGATGGTAAAGACAGTTACGGCAAAATCATCAATGGATAGGGTCAATGCAAGCATAAAACCACTAATCATTCCCGGACGAATCTCCGGAACAATAACTTTCCACAAAGCTTGCATGGGAGTCGCTCCCAAGTCAAGAGCGGCCTCATAAATATTCGGGTTCATCTGCTTCAAACGAGGCAGAACGCTCAAAACAACGTATGGCGTACAAAAAGTAATATGAGCAAGCACTACGGTTGTGTATCCTTGTGTGATTCCTAAAGAAACAAACAAAAGGAAAAGCGAAATACCCGTGATGATATCTCCGTTCAGAATAGGAATACTATTCACAAAACTAATCGCTTTACGCGAACGGGATTTCAGATTAAAGATGCCGATAGCAGCCACACTACCCAGCAAGGTAGATGCCGTTGCAGCCAGCAGAGCAATAGTAATCGTGTTAATCAATGCATTCATCAAAGAATGATGCGTGCCTGTAGTGAAAAGCGAAGTATAAAGTTTTGTGGAGAAACCAGTCCAGTTGCCCAGCACTTTCGCTTCGGTAAAAGAATAGATGACGATAATCACGATAGGAGAATAAAGCAACAACAGCAATATCCACAAGTAAGCCTGCGCAAATATTTTCTTTACCATAGCCCGCCTCCTTCGTTTGAATTGTCCTTATCGTCTGTGCTAAACAAAGAAGTAGCAGCAATCAGCAGCAACATAATAAGCGAAAGTGCCGCTCCATAGTTCCACATGCTGTTATTGATATTTTCCTGAATCGTCGTACCAAAGAGTTTGATGTTATTCATCGTCAGCAACTCGGCAATGGCAAATGTAGATATAGTCGGCATGAACACCATCATAATTCCACTCATCACACCCGGCATAGAAAGCGGAAGGACTGCTTTCAGAAAGACTTGCAGCGGATTGGCTCCCAAATCTTGTGCGGCTTCAATATAACTATGATCCATCTTCTGCAACGTGTTGTAAATAGGATAAATCATAAAGGGGATAAAGTTGTATACCATACCGAATATCAATGCTCCCTCGCCCAACGGTACACTAAAAAAGTCGAACAAGGCAACCGTAGCAAGGGTACGCACAAGAATATTTACCCACATCGGCAGGATAAACAGTACGACCATCGTCTTAGAACGGTTCAGCTTACTGTTACTCAATATCCATGCTGCAGGATAACCCAGCAAAATACAAACAAGGGTGGTAATGATGGCAATACCGATAGAATATACAAAGGTATTGATTGCTTCGGGATGTTCGAAGAACTTCTGAAAATTAGCGAGTGTCAAATGACCGCTATCATCGGTAAAGGCATATACGACAATTAAAAACAGCGGTATAATCACAAAGATCGCCGAAAAAATAATGTAAGGGAGAGTCCAACTCTTACGTGATGACAAAAAGACTATAAACTTCTTATTCACTTCCTTTCCTGTTAATCGGTTATTTTAATTATACGAATGGCATCTGGAGGGATGGTAATACCTACACGGTCTCCGTCGTCCCATACATCGTTCGTATCTACAAATACATTCTCGTCCCAGTCTGACAATACGGTCAGATGATAATGGTCGCCCTTGTAAAGGATGAATTTCACCTCACCTGTCAGAGTTCCGTCTTCTTCATTATCCTGAAGAATCACTTTTTCAAAGTCTACCTCCACTTTGACATTCGTATCGGCAGCTATATCTTCCACCGGAGTACATTCAAAGTTACAGCCCAGGAATTCCACATGAGTGGCATCCAGCAATTTTCCTTCAAACGTATTGCAGATACGCTCTTTCTTCATGATGTGAATATCAAACGGCTTCACCAGCAGTCCGACTTCCGCTCCTACTTCAAAATGATGGTAATCCTGCACCAGAAATTCATATCCGCCGCACATCACCGTCATTTCATAATGCACGCCTTTGAAAATAGAAGTCTCTACCACGCCTACCAACTGCGCCATATCCGAAACGGGGAAAATATAAAGATCTTCCGGACGGATGACTACGTCTACCGGAACATTTTCACCAAATCCTTCATCCACACATTCAAACTCCGTGCCGCAGAAGCGTACCAGCTTATCATGAATCATGGTACCATTGAGGATATTGCTTTCTCCGATAAAGTCGGCAACAAAAGCGTTGATGGGTTCATTATAAATATCAATCGGTGTACCGATCTGCTGAATCTTTCCTTCACTCATCACAACAATCGTATCACTCAACGTCAATGCCTCTTCCTGATCGTGAGTGACGTAAACAAACGTTATACCCAAAGATTTATGCATTTCTTTGAGTTCCATTTGCATATCCTTACGCATTTTCAGGTCGAGCGCTGCCAGCGGCTCATCCAATAGCAACACTTCCGGCTCATTCACAATGGCACGGGCAATGGCTACACGTTGTTGCTGACCACCGGAAAGAGAATCCACATCGCGGTATTCATAATCTGTCATACCTACCATCTTTAAAGCTGCTTTCACTTTCTTCTCAATGGTTTGTTTCGGTGTCTTTTTCAGCTTCAGGCCGAAAGCAATGTTATCATATACATTCAAGTGCGGGAATAAGGCATATTTCTGAAATACCGTATTCACGGGACGCTTGTGGGGAGGAGTTTGTGTTATTTCCATCCCCGAAATTCGGATCTCGCCTTCCGAAGCCGTCTGAAAACCGGCAATGAGACGCAACAACGTGGTTTTACCGCAACCGGAAGGACCAAGTATAGTGACAAACTCGCCCTTTTTCACGTTTAGAGTCACATCATCCAATGCTGTTTTATCGCCAAAATACTTCGATACGTGGCTCACCTCAATGATGGATTTATCTTCTTGCATATTCATACTAAAGTTTGGGCTGCAAAGGTACACATTTCTGCGGTTTTCACCTAGGTGTTAATCTAATATAACAGTGTTTTTCGATGCCCGACAGAAAAAAAATCTATCTTTGCATAAATATTTATTCACTAATTTTACAAAAGCATGAAAAAGTTAACTTATTTAGTTATTGCAACGGCAGCGTTAGGCATGGTAGCTTGTACGGGCGGAAACAAAGCCGGATACGTTGTCACAGGTACGGTAGAAGGTGCAAGCGATGGTGACACCGTTTATCTTCAGGAAGCTACTGGTAGAAATCTGACCAAACTAGATACAGCCGTTATCACCAAAGGTACTTTTACCTTTGAAGGTACACAAGATTCTGTGGTTAGCCGCTATGTCACTTGCGAAGTGAACGGAGAGCCATTGATGATTGATTTCTTCCTCGAAAACGGAAAAATCAACGTTACCCTGACCAAGGATAACGACGCTGTGACCGGTACTCCTAACAATGATGCATACCAGGAAATCAGAGCTCAAATCAATGACATCAGCAAGAAAATGAATACCATTTATGAAGCAATGGGCGACACTTCTTTAAGTGATGAGCAGAAAGAAGCCAAACAAAAAGAGGGTGCCCAGCTGGAAGAACAGTATGACAAAATAATCAAAGAAGGTGTTAAGAAGAACATCGCCAATCCGGTCGGAGTTTTCTTGTTTAAACAAACGTTCTACAATAACTCTACTGACGAAAATGAAGCTTTGTTGCAACAAATTCCTGCGAATTTCCAGAATGACGAAACAATCGTAAGAATCAAAGAGATGACCGACAAGCAGAAAAAGACTGCCGTAGGTACTCAATTTGTTGATTTCGAAATGCAGACTCCGGAAGGAAAGGCTGTGAAGTTGTCTGACTACGTTGGTAAAGGTAAAGTGGTATTGGTTGACTTCTGGGCTAGCTGGTGCGGTCCTTGCCGTCGCGAAATGCCTAATCTGGTAGAAACTTACGCAAAGTATAAAGGTAAGAACTTCGAAATTGTAGGCGTATCTCTCGACCAGGATGGAGCTGCATGGAAAGAAGCAATCAAGAAGATGAATATGACTTGGCCACAAATGTCCGACCTGAAATTCTGGCAAAGTGAAGGTGCACAGCTTTATGCAGTAAACAGTATTCCTCACACTGTATTGATCGATGGCAGTGGTAAAATTATCGCTCGCGGTTTGCATGGAGAAGAACTTCAGGCTAAAATTGCAGAAGCTGTAAAATAACAGATCGAAAAAGAAGGTTTTTCAAAGGCTTTAAAGTTCAAACAAGGGGCTGTTCGAAAAGCTTTGATCCTATAAAATCACGCTTACTACGACATGTTGCAGTAAGCGTGATTTTTCTTTTCAGAAACTTTTCAGATGGTTTCTTGCTTATTAAAAAATTCACAAGTCAACAACCAAACAGATAAAATTCAGCCCCTGTAATTCTCGAAAGAACACAGGAGCTGAATCTATATATGAAAGTAAGGGAGAAGGACTCCCCTACTTTTATTTCAAACAAATTAGATAAACCAACGTACGTAGCAGAAGTCTTGACGGTGTGGAAGCTCCGGATTCTTCGGGAACATACGGTAAGACACCTTGAAGCTACCTGCATTTGACAAGCTGTGTTTAACTTGGAATGTATACAAGTTACCTTCTTTCTTGATGACACTAAACGGTTCTACAGAGTAAACATGTTGTTTGCCGTCTGCAGTTGTGTAAGTAGTAACCAATTCAAGTCCCACTGCATCATTCAAGCCTTTTTCATCGATCACGTAAGTAATAGTATATTCTTTTCCGCTTTCGATGTCACCGTTCTTCAGGTCTTCTACCTTGTCGCAAGATACGATTTCAATAGCATCCCATTTAGCAACCACTTCTTCTTTCCAAGCTGCGATTTCTTTTGCTTTTGCATTATCATTAGCAGCCAAAGTCTGGAAGCGTTTCGCCAGTTTGCAATAGAATTTGCTATAGTAATCATCCAACTGACGCTTCATTGTATAATGAGGAGCGATCTGTGCGATAGAATTCTTCACCACTTTGATCCAGCCTTCAGAATATCCTTTCTTATTACGTGCATAATACAACGGCAAGATTTCAGTTTCAAGAATACTGTAAATAGTAGCAGCATCCAACTGATCCTGATGTTCCTGGTTCTGATAAGTACGTTTTTCTGTCAACGCCCAACCTGCACCTTCACGGTAACCTTCCAGCCACCATCCGTCTAATACAGAGAAGTTAACAACACCGTTCATCAAAGCCTTTTCGCCCGATGTACCGGATGCTTCCAACGGACGAGTCGGAGTATTCAACCAGATATCAACGCCTGAAACCAGACGACGAGCCAATTGCATATCATAATTTTCAAGGAAGATAATCTTACCCAGGAATTCCGGACGGCGAGAGATCTCGATAATACGCTTAATCAACCCCTGACCAGCACCATCGTGCGGATGAGCTTTACCTGTAAACAGGAATTGTACCGGGTAATCAGGATTATTCACAATCTTAGAAAGACGATCCAAGTCGGTGAACAACAAGTGTGCACGTTTGTAAGTAGCAAAACGACGACCGAAACCAATCAGCAATGCATTCGGATTGATCTTATCCATCAGTGAAACGATACGGGAAGGATCTCCCTGGTTCTTCAACCATGTATCGCGGAATGACTTACGGATATAGTCAACCAACTTATTCTTCATAGTCATACGAGTCTTCCAAATCTCTTCATCGGGCACATTGTAGATAGCTTCCCAAATCTTAGGATTAGATTGATCGAACCAGAAGTTTTCGTTGAAATATTTAAAGTACAGTTCTTTCCATTCAGTTGCACTCCAAGTCGGGAAGTGAACACCATTCGTTACATATCCTACATGGCTTTCTTCCGGGAAATAACCTTTCCAGATAGAAGAGAACATTTCTTGAGAAACCTTTCCGTGCAGCCAGCTCACACCGTTCACTTCCTGTGAAGTGTTACAAGCAAAAACAGACATACAGAAACGTTCGCCCTTGTCACCCGGATTGTTACGTCCGAGATCCATCAAGTCATCCCAAGTGATACCCATTCTGGAAGGATAACCACCCATATATTTGCCGAACAAGCCTTCATCAAAATAGTCGTGACCTGCAGGAACCGGAGTATGAACAGTGTAAAGAGAAGAAGCACGAACCAACTCGATAGCTTGATCGAAAGTCAATCCTGTAGCTACATAGTCACAGATACGCTGAACATTGATTAATGCAGCATGTCCTTCATTACAGTGATAAACATCTTTCTTGATGCCCAGTGCTTTCAAAGTCAAGATACCACCGATACCCAACAAGATTTCTTGTTTCAAACGGTTTTCCCAGTCGCCGCCATAAAGCTGGTGAGTGATAGGACGGTCGAATTCGCTGTTCATTTCATTATCCGTATCAAGCAGATACAAAGAAATACGTCCAACGTTTACACGCCATACGTTTGCATGAACAAAATAATCAAGATAAGGAACGTCAACTATCAACGGCTGACCATTGGCATCCATTACACGTTCAATAGGAAGTTGACCGAAGTTTTGTGCTTCGTAGTTGGCAATCTGCTGTCCATCCATAGACAACGTTTGAGTAAAGTAGCCGTAACGATACAAAAAGCCTACTGCACACAAATCAACATTGCTGTCGGAAGCCTCTTTCAGATAGTCACCAGCCAATACACCCAGACCACCGGAATATATTTTCAGGACGCTGCTCAAGCCATATTCCATACTGAAATAAGCGATAGATGGGCGTTGCTCATCCGGCTTCACATCCATGTAATCTCTGAATTTCGTATAAACTTCATTCATTCTTCTTAGAATCACTTTGTCTTTTGCCAGCGCTTCCAGCTTTTCATAGCTCATACGTTCCAACAACAGTACTGGATTCTGTCCACATTCTTTCCAAAGTTCCGGATCTAGATCTCTAAACAGTTCAGTCGCTTCAAAATTCCATGCCCACCAAATGTTGCGTGCGATTTCAGACAACTTCTCCAACTCTTCCGGTATACGTGATTTTACAGTAACCTCTTTCCAGTTGGGAGTATTCACATTACTAACTTTGATTTTCATAATGTTTACGTTTACTTATTGATAAATAATTCTTTCTTAACTCAACTGACGCTTCATAGCATTGCGTAAGGCAATGTCATAAGCCTCATAGTAATATTGTATAAAGTGCTTCCATAAAGCCTGTTCTGCCACTTCGGCAGCACGCTTACGGATTTCCTTCACTTCTTTCTCCGTCTTATCCGCAAATAACGTAATTGTATCTTTAATACCATCCGCTACTTCCGAATAATTATAGTCCGAACGATGCAGCACTTCTACTCCATCATTAATGCCATGCTGGTTCTTCAGGCTGTTTACCCAAAGTCCGAATCCTGCCAGATCAGTAGTGATTGTCGGCACATGGAATGCTACACTTTCCAACGGAGTATATCCCCACGGTTCGTAATAAGAAGCATAGACACTCAAATCCTGTCCCAACAATATATCATAATATTCTTTATTCATGATGCCATCACGACCATTCAGATAACAAGGTACAAAAATCACTTTTACCTTATCTTCCGGACGATTGCCCATTTCCAGATATTTCAACATGTCCAACACCTGGTCATGAGTCATATTATGCAGCCAATGAGTGATAAATGGTACTTCGAGCGGAGTGTCGAACTTCTCCTTGCTTTTCAAACGTCCCTGCAAATCCTCACGGGGGTCTCCTACCCAACCGGGTACATTGATGAATGCCAAAACATTCTTATGCAAATTCTTATCCCTGTTCAAGCGGTTTAATGATTCCAAAAAGACATCAATACCTTTATTCTTAAACTCATATCGTCCACTGGTTCCGACAATTAACGTATCATCACCCAGATTTGTTCCCAATAATTTATTCGCTACATTGAGCATCAAGGCACGCGCACGTTTACGTTTTCCGGTAAATGTGCTTCCTTTCGGTACAAAATCATCTTCAAAACCGTTCATCAGAACAACATCTGCCGGTTTATCCAGTAATTCCTTACACTCATTATTGGTTATTTCGCTCACTGTCGTAAAACAGTCTACATAATGTGCAGTCTGTTTTTCAATCGAGTGTTTCGATTGCATGTTCAGTTCTTGCGCCATCTGATCGCCATTATAAGCAAACAGATAGTCGTACAACGGTTTATGATTACCGGCAATAGAACGACCGATAGAAGTAGCATGGGTCGTAAAAATAGTAGCCACCTCCGGCACAGCCTCCTGTACATAAAGTGCTCCCATTCCAGTCATCCATTCATGCGCCTGATATACCACCTTATCCGTTTCTGTCAGGTTGTAGCGATAGAAACTCTCCACCACTCTTCCCGCAGCGTATGAAAACATAGAAGCTTCGTCGTAATCGCCATAAGCGTGCAACGAATCTACTTGATAACGATTCCACATTTCTGTGTATATATCGTCTTTCTTTTCAAAAAAAGGTTGGAAATCAACAAGAATGACTATGGGTTCACCGGGGATATTCCATCGTCCTATACGGACAGAAAGTTCGTCTTTCTCAAGTGCATGCTTTTTCCAGGCAGCACATAGGTTATCCGACTCGATGAATAGAGGGTTTTCTTTTCCTTGCCATACATCAGGACCTATGAAGAAAATTCTGTCGCGGAACTTTTCCTGCAATGTATTTGCCCGTGTCGACAAGACGGTGTATATTCCTCCCACTTTATTACATACTTCCCAGCTGGACTCGAAGATATAATCGGGGGTTAATAAATCTTTTACCATATAATATATTAAAACTCTTTTTAGTATGCGAGTGCAAAAGTACACATTATTCTTTGAAAAATAATACTTTATGCGAAAAATATGAGTTAAGAAGAGGAAAGAAACGTTGCCCTATAATGAAAAAAGAATATCCCCTTGCACATGCAAAGCTGCATGTACAAGGGGATTGAAACTCCTTTATAGGAAATATTCTTGCTAAAAATTATGCAACGAGTGCACTACCGATCAAGAAGGTTGCAGCCAAAGCAACGATTGCATAAAGCTCGGGGAATACGGCAAGAATCAACGTATTACTAAATACATTGTGTCCCTGTCCGATAGCTGCAATACCGTTTGCACAAACTTGTCCCTGACGGATAGCGGAGAATAAGGCAACCAATCCTAAAGCAATACCTGCACCAAGAACTGCTGATGCCTGGATAGCTGTAATTTCAGGAGTCAAAATGCTGAAGATAGTCTGAAACATGAAATAACCGGCAAAACCATAAAGCCCCTGTGTACCCGGAAGGGCTGTCAATACCAGGAAGTTACCGAATGCACTATCATTCTTCTTCAATGCTCCGATGGCAGCATTACCTGCAATAGTTACTCCGTAAGCACTACCGATGCCAGACAAACCAACCATAATCGCGATGCCAATGTAGGCGATAAACAAATTCATTTCCATAATCTTATTCTATTTTTTATTGTTTAATTCTTAAAATATTAATTCTCTATTTCTAATTTTTAATCTTCAGTTTTTTCAATTTCTGAACGGTTTGTACTCTTTACCGCCTCCTTCATATCCGGAGTTCTTGAAGAACTCAACGAACGTCAGACGCATTGGGTGAACCATTGCACCCAGCACATTCATGAAAATATTGATTGCATGACCGATCACGAAAATCAGCACCATTACAATCGGGCCTGCTATTACATTATCCGGACTCATACCTACTGCCAGACTGTTGAACACTCCCGCCAGAATACCTCCGGAAAGTCCGAGGGCAAACAGACGAACGTAGGACAAAACATCTCCAAGCAAACCAGTAACCATGTTGTATGAATCCCACAATCCCAATCCGATATTCAGGAATATGTTCTTTCCCGGACTGTTATAAAGGAAAATCATAGCAGCTGAAACACCCAGGATTATCAAGTGCACCGTGCTTCCCATCGGCATTACGTCCGGTAACAAAGCTGAAACTGCCATTGAAACCAGCAGGATGATCCATCCGATAGTTGCCACTGCATATTTGAAACCAAACTGAATCGTCTGATTCACAGCTTTCAGCACCATACCGAATAAAATCTGGATAGCTCCCAATATCAACGATAATTGGAACATATCATTATTATCCATCATGACAGCATGTTTCAAACGTTGAACAATCGGCCAATCCAAATTGTAAATATTCGCTCCGAAGAACGTACCAGTCAGCAAACCGCAGAAGAACGTTGATACCGCCAATACCTGTATCAATGAGATGATTGACTTCATTGACGGGGTTACTTTCTTCGCCATCAACCGATAGGCCGTAGCTCCCAGGAACAGGAACAAACCATATCCGGAATCTCCCAGACAAAGTCCGAAAAATACCATAAAGAATGGGGCAAAGAACGGTGTCAAGTCCAATTCATTATATTTCGGAAGCATATACAGCTTACAGATCGGTTCGAACCAAGCAAAGAATCCCTTATTATTCAATCGAATAGGAACATTATCGCCCGGCATCGGATCGGTAATCTCATAATATACATGTGCGTCATTCAGATAAGCCTCTATCTCCACTTGACTGAATGCAGGCGCCCATCCTTCAATCAACATCAGTTTGTCACCGGCAGTCTGCTCGGAACTTAACACAACTTTAGAGAATTCAATCTGACTTTGCAACTCTTTCAGAGCAGCCTTCAAGGAAGGAATATCCGTTTCGGAAAGTGCAACCAGTCTTTTTTCATTCTCTTCAACGGCCTGTTCTGTTGTATTGTAAAGCGTTTCAAGATGTGCCAAAGAGTATGCAGGTAATTTAGCCTGCTCTACATCCAAGTCCACTTCCTCTCCGCCTTTCGTTACAGTCACGAAGAATACTTTAGAAGAAATGCGGTTCACAATCATTGCATTGTATTCCGTTTCCCACTCTTCTTTGTAATTTCCTTCCGAACAGCTATAGAAACCGATTACATAACCGGCATCTTTCAGCTTCTGAACATTTGCCGGTTCAAAGTTGCCCCAGGCTTCCAGAGCTTCTTTTTCTTTGGCATAGCTTTGCAACTGCTGCGACAACTTTCCATGCTCTGTCTGTAAAGCATCCACTTCGTCCAGCACTTGCATTCCACGGGCAGCCGTTCCTCCTTCCGTAGCAATCACGGCATTCTTTTCATGCTTCTGGTTCTGAAGCAACTTCAAGGTAGCCGCCAAACGGTTGGAAAGACGAATATTATCCTGCAACTCCGTGTTATCGGCAGCCCCCTGTTGTTTCTCTACAATGTGGACTACACCAAGCTCCCGCAGACTGTTCAGGAATTCTTCATATTCTTTGTGATACACCAGAAAGGTGAGTTTCTTCATTTTTGTAATCATGCCTCTACCTCCTTCCTTTTTTCTTGATGGGACTTCATGATCTTTTGCGAAGATTTCGACAGGTTTTCTTCATCTTCCATAAATCGCTTGATTTTTCGCAATGCATCCTGATAGCCCGGTATCTGCACCTTCTCAAAAAGGTTCACCTTTTGAGTGGTCTTTTTCCTTGCATGTTCTAACAAGTTCAGCTTGGCGAGCATAAATTCACGTTCAATTGCCGTATGAGCCAGCTCCTCCAACAGGTGGATACCGTCGGCATACCACTTGGGAGCATTAAACATACTGTACGGACGTATCTCGAATTCTACATTCTCGAGCAACGGTACGCGCACACCCGCAATCTTTTTCACGCCAAGATGAACATCATTCACCTTTATTAATGAAGCGTCAAACTCATTCCAAAGGGCGAACATGGCTTCATAGGCTTGAATTTGTTGTTCGAGCCTATCCTCCAGATCGGCAGCTTCCGTTTTACAGCGTTTCACTTCCATGCGGAGGGCGCTTTCCTTATTCTTAATGATAGGAAGCGTACGCACCCGCACTTTCAGTTGCTTTTCGAGCTGCTGAAGAGAGGTTTTGTTATATTGAAACTTTATAGCCATCTCGTTGATTTACTAATTTAACGATTTACAATCAGGCGATTGAAATTACTTCTTATAAACATAAATAATCCACAAATTTCAACCGTAAATGGTAAATCGTCTAATCGTCTAATTATTTTGTTTTGGCCAGTATTGATCCACCAAGTCTTTCTTGATATTCACTTCTTCCGGACGGAAGTATTTACCGAACAAGCCCCAGGCAACGTCCAGCATTTCAGTTGTATCAAGGTTAACATCAATAGCCAATAACTGATTGGAATAGTCCTTCGCAAAAGCCAACGTACGTTCGTCGTAGTTTGTCAGGTCGAAACCGTTTTCCATCTTCGTCTTAGCGTTAGCGGCATCGGCATAAAGACGTACGGCAGCATTCATCACCTGCGGATGGTCTTTACGCGTCTTCTTACCGGTTACCAGCTGTTTCAAACGAGACAATGAACGGAACGGGTCAACAATAACCTTACCAATATCACTATCACGACGCAGGAACAACTGACCTTCTGTGATGTAACCCGTGTTATCAGGCACAGCGTGAGTAATATCTCCACCGGACAAAGTAGTCACCGCAATAATGGTGATTGAACCGCCAGAAGGGAACTGCACCGCCTTTTCGTAAATCTTTGCCAAGTCCGAGTAAAGTGATCCCGGCATAGAATCTTTAGACGGAATCTGGTCCATACGGTTGGATACGATTGCCAACGCATCAGCGTAGCTCGTCATATCGGTCAGCAGTACCAGCACTTTCTCATTATTATTTACTGCAAAATATTCAGCAGCAGTTAATGCCATATCCGGAATCAGCAAACGTTCTACCGGCGGGTTTTCGGTCGTATTCATGAAACTCACGATACGGTCGAGCGCACCGGCATTAGAGAACACATTCTTAAAATACAGGTAGTCATCATTCGTCATACCCATACCGCCGAGGATAATCTTATCCGTTTCAGCACGTAAGGCCACGTTTGCCATTACCTGGTTGAACGGTTGGTCCGGGTCGGCAAAGAACGGAATCTTCTGACCGGATACCAATGTATTGTTCAAGTCGATACCGGCAATACCCGTTGCAATCAGTTCCGACGGTTGTTTACGCCGAACCGGATTCACAGACGGACCACCAATTTCCACTTCCTGTCCTTCAATGTCCGGACCTCCATCAATCGGGTCACCGAAAGCATTGAAGAAACGTCCGGCCAGCTGCTCACTCACTTTCAATGTAGGCGATTTACCGAGAAATACTACTTCGGCATTGGTCGGAATACCTTCCGTACCTTCAAATACCTGCAAAGTGACATCGTCACCGGCAATCTTTACCACCTGTGCCAGTTTACCGTCCACGGTGGCAAGCTCATCATACCCTACTCCTGTCGCTTTCAACGAACAAGTAGCCTTGGTAATCTGAGTAATCTTGGTATATATCTTTTGAAAAGCTTTTGTTGCCATCTTACTTATTTACGATTTAACAATTTACGATTTACGATTGAAGTTTCCTCTCTTCAATCAATTCCTTCAGTTGTTTCTGGAATCCTTCATACTGTTCTGATTTGAACTTCGAATAGTTCATCTGCTTACAGATATTAATCATCTTCTTGAAGTAGTCCATTACTTCGTTGAAGTTATCAAATTCAAATTCCGTATGACAGATGTCGATTATCATATTCAGAATGTCTTCCTGACGTTCCATCGGAGTTACCGCGTCAATTTCGTCAAAAGCATCCTGTTGCAGGATTACAAAGTCAATCAATTCAGATTTCCAGAAGATCACGTGATATTCTACCGGCACACCATCGTCACCGAGGATATTGATCTGTTCGGCAATTTCCTTACCACGCTGTAAACGGGTCTTAAGTTCATTTACCTTTCCGATCCATTCATCATTGATATGACCTTTGATATACTCTTCAAATTCCGGATATTCGATATATTTTGAATAAGAATCAATCGGATTCACTGCCGGATAACGTTTTTTATCGGCACGGTCCTGTTCCAATGCATAGAAACAACGGGCTACCTTCTTCGTATTTTCAGTTACCGGCTCCTTCAAGTTACCACCGGCAGGAGATACCGTACCGATAAATGTAATAGAACCCGTTTCGTCATTGCTCAGTTTTACATATCCCGCACGACCGTAGAAGTTAGAGATAATAGCCGAAATATCCATCGGGAAAGCATCTGGTCCAGGCAACTCTTCCATACGGTTGGACATCTCACGCAGAGCCTGTGCCCAGCGGGAAGTAGAGTCGGCCATCAACAAGACTTTCAATCCCATTGAACGGTAATATTCCGCCAGTGTCATCGCTGTATATACAGATGCTTCACGGGCAGCAACCGGCATGTTGGAAGTATTGGCAATAATAATAGTACGCTCCATCAACTTACGTCCTGTGTGCGGGTCTACCAGTTCGGGGAACTCGGTAAAGATTTCCACCACCTCATTCGCACGTTCACCGCAAGCTGCAATGATAACGATATCCGCTTCCGCCTGCTTAGAAATAGCATGCTGAAGCACCGTTTTACCTGTACCGAACGGACCGGGAATAAATCCCGTACCACCTTCCACAATCGGATTCAGCGTATCAATCACACGTACACCAGTCTCCAACAATTTGAAAGGACGCGGTTTTTCCTTATAATTCGTCATCGCACGTTTTACGGGCCATCTCTGAATCATAGTTACAGGAATATCATTACCTTCTTCGTCTGTCAGAATTGCGATGGTATCTTCTATCTTATAATCACCTTCCGGCATGATTGTTTTTACGGTAGCCGTTCCCTTCATAGTGAACGGGGCCATTATTTTCAACGGCTGAAAGTTTTCATCCACCTGTCCCAACCATGCAGAAGCCTGCACTTTGTCACCTACATTCACCAATGGTACGAAATGCCATATACGCTCTTTATCCAACGGATACGTATATTGTCCTCTCTTCAGGAAAACTCCGTCCATCTTGTCGAGGTCATTTTGCAGACCATCATAGTTTTTCGATAACATACCCGGACCTAATGTCACCTCAAGCATGTGTCCTGTAAATTCGGCTTCGGCGCCCACTTTCAGTCCACGGGTACTTTCAAACACCTGGACATATACATGTGAACCTACAACCTTAATCACCTCCGCCATCAACTTATCGCCACCGGTCGAGATATAACAAATCTCATTTTGAGCTACCGGTCCGTCAACGACGAGGGTCACCATGTTGGCAATAACGCCACTAACAGTTCCTTTTGTTGCCATATATTTTTTTTATTTTATTATCTGAATTCTGCAGGAATCTGCACTTCGTTCTTCAGCGACTCAATAATGCTTCTGAACAACTGATTACCTCTTTCCTTATCCAGTGAAATCCACCTTTCAATCATTTCCAGCTTCAGCAGGAAAGCAAAAATACGCTCAATAGTGAAATAGTCGAAGAAAATAGCATCCTCCATCCAGTTCCACCGCAGGGCATCCAACTTCTTCTCACGCTCCACCAGTTCTGTAATCTCACTGATTTTCACTAACGATTCAAAAACATCCACTTCACCGGACAGTCCGAAATCGCGGGCACTTGATGTACGCAATGCTTCGCATACTTCCGTATTTCCCACAACATTGGAAGCAATATCCCACTTGAATTTACGGCTGGTAAATGCAACAAGAATATTATTGATGTTCAGATTGAATTCAAACCAGGCAGAAACAAACTTATTTCCACACTTCATGGCATACTCATAATACAAAGCAGCCAGATGATCTTCGTGCAAAGTCGTACTTTCAGCCGGAGTATTCAAATAATCAGTTATAAAAGTGGAGAGATAAACCGGAAATTCTTTAGGACTGATTTCTCCGCCTTCTCTCAGAACAGAAATATATTCTGTGAGTTCTTCAGCAGAGTAGTTTCCCCGTTTGTCGATTTCCGCTTCTTTATCTTTGAGAAGTTTCAGCACATTTGCATTATCAAACTTCAGATAAAACAAGTCGATCAACTTCCGGTCTGAAGCAGACAATCCATTGTAGATTTCAGTTTTAAAATCGGCTACTGTATAGCTCAGCTTACTGTCTTCCAGTGAAAGTTCCGGCAAACCTGCTACCAAGTAATAGTACTTACTACTCATAGTCGCTTTTTTTAAAATAGCATTTCTACTAATTGAGGACGCAAGAACGCTTTGAAGTAATTCATGAATTCTTCTTCTCCGAAGTTCACCTTATACGAACCGTCCGCCGGAGAAACGGTAAACAGAGTCTTGATACCATTTACTTGCTGGATAGTCACTCCCTTGTCTAATAAAGCTTTTGCATGAGCTGCAAAATATTTTTTCAGTGATTCCGCATCGGCTGTTGAGATGACGATAGGTTCGTCTATGCTCCATTTGGATGCCAATGCTACGATAAACGCGTTCAGATAATCTTTATCCTGAGCGAAATCTTTCACGGAAGCGGTTATCAACTTGTCAGTTACCATTGTAGCGACTTCAGATTTGAGCGCATTCACAGCCTGACCGGCAAATAGTTTTAACTCTGATTTAGTATTTTCTGCTAACTCATCAGCAGATTTACGAGAGGAGTTTACAATTGATTCCGCCTCTTTACGGGCATCCTCAATGATTTTCTTAGCTTCTTCCTGAGCATTCGCGATAAGTCTTTGCGCTTCCTCGTTTCCTTTTTCCACGCCTTCACGATAAATCTTATCGGTCAACTCTTGAATTTTGTTTTCCATATTAACAGGAGTATTTAGTATTATTACTATATTAACTATGTGTCCTTTCTCAGATTCTCGCCAAATTTACAAAAATCAATTTGATAAAAAAGAGAAAGAAGAAAAGAAAAAAGATTCGTTTGCAAAAAAATCACAGACCTACACCTATTTTGTTCCACTTTTGCCCTTTTCCTATTACTAAATGACACATTTCCGGATTTTTCAAACCGGAAAACAAATATAAGGAATCCAAAAGATATTTGAAAACAAATATATATTGAAAGCGACAAACAGGATATTAATACAAGATTAAATAACAAAAGCTATTGGTATCACATTTGGCATTAGTGAATACTGCTATCCTATTTGCGGAAGAAGAGAAGAGGTTATCTTTTATCCGTCCTTAAAAACAGCCCCTCTTGATTCATTGATGGATCTTTTTGCAAAGTACCAAAAACAGAAAGCCCCCTTGATTCGTTGCTGAATCAAGGGGCTTCTCTAAAAACGGCGGCTACCTACTCTCCCACTGTTACGCAGTACCATCGGCGTGACGAGGCTTAACTTC
>NZ_JAHQVH010000104.1:0-691 GCF_019052435.1 Bacteroides sp. MSK.20.12
TATTACAAAAGTAATCACTTTAAAGAAAGCTACAAATAGTTACCCCCAAGAAATTGCGGGTGAGCCCTTTAAACTTCTTCGCACACCACCATTTTCATCCCTTGATAAACGACTATAATTTTGTGCAGCGTCGTTGTTCCGATTGCTTTTTGCACCGTTTCACTGGCGGCATAGCGGTTGGCTTGTGTGATAGCCTCTTGTCGGAGTTGCTCCACCTTTTCATCGCTATCCTTTCCTTTGGCATACTTCAGTTCGATAATGTAGGAATGGAGCATATCTTTATAAATATCCAGTAAGGGAAACATGAAAATGTCGGCATATCCTTCCTGATTCTCCTGTTCGGAGATAGGGCGATAGAAACGGTTCTGTGCGGTCATAGCCAACGTAAATCCATGTACGTATGCTTCGCCTTTTTGCTTGTCGCGCTGGGAAGAATATCGGTGTAGACATTCGGCAATATAGTCGAAGTAGGCTTTCCAGTCGCCGTCATAAGCCATTGCTGATGCCAGTTCTCCTTTTTCCCAGTTGTCAAAGCGGAGATTTGCTTCGTTGTAAGTATCTAGTAAGTAACTGTACAGTTGCTCACGTACTACTTGATTGGGAATGGTCAATAATGTCTTGCCTCGTTTAGTACCGCTGATAGTCAACATTCCGAAATAGAATAATAGGCTGATAAAGTTATCCGGTTCTG
>NZ_JAHQVH010000105.1:0-658 GCF_019052435.1 Bacteroides sp. MSK.20.12
ATACGAGTGAAGGGCGCATTGATCTTGTCTTGCAGACTGATAAATTTATTTATATAATGGAATTTAAACTGAATGGCACAGCAGAAGAGGCTTTGCAACAGATTAACGATAAGCATTATGCTTTACCTTTCGAGACGGATGAGCGAAAACTTTTTAAAATAGGAGTAAATTTTAGCGCAGAAACTCGTAATATCGAAAAGTGGATCGTGGAATCTTGAATGTATATAGAATTTCTGTTAGGTATAGGAAAATAGAACTTACATTTGAGTGCACTATATAATAATGTATAGGTGTTCCATATAAGGATGTGTCTATCTGAAAAAACATACTCTATGACATCGTTATCAATCAATGAGTTACAAAAAAAGTTTCAAGAAAGAGCCGAAAAATAGTCAGATATATTTGGATGTTATTGATAAGTTGTCTACTTTTGCACCCGCTTTGCTAGAGAGACAGAGCCTAATGGTTGACATTCTGCTACAAGATTAAGGCATCAGAAAATAAAAACAAAAAAAACTTCGAAAAAGTTTGGAAGTTATCTGAAAAAGTCCTTATCTTTGCATCCGCTTTCGCAAAGAAAGCAGGCGCGGCGGAAGCCACGTTAGTTCTTTGAAATATTGATAAACAATACAAGTAGTACAAGTAAAAAAATAGAACC